>JAPLRA010000310.1:2935-8112 GCA_026399445.1 Sulfuritalea sp. | reverse complement strand
GAGCTTGCTGCTCTGCTGGTTCGCGTTTGGGATCGTGCCGGCGTCGCCCTGGCGCGCGGCGCCATTGCAACCGTGATGCCGACCAGTATTCGCATCAAGGATCTACCAATCGGTCAGAAACTGAGGCAGGACTAATGTCAGGCCTGGATCATCCTGTTCGAGCCGCAGCTGAATCACTGATCGCTCCTGCACTTCGAGGAAGGAGACGCACATGAATCCGAACGACAAAGACAAACAGGACAAGCAACAACTACGCGCAGCGGCCGAGGCGAATCTTGCGCAGCGACCGCCCAGCCTGTCGCTGGGCGGGGATGACGCGCAACGTATGCTGCTTGAACTTCAGGTGCATCAGGTTGAACTGGAGATGCAGAACGAGGCCTTGCGCCAGAAACAGGCTGAGCTGGAAGCCTCGCGTGACCGCTATCTCGACCTCTACGACGTCGCCCCGGTCGGCTATTTCACGCTCAACGCCAACGGCATGATCGAGGAGGTCAACCTCGCCGCGGTCGCGCTGCTCGGCATCGAACGCGCGGATCTGCTGCATCGCCGCTTCACTGCCCAGGTTATTGCCGAAGACCAGAATCGCTGGCTGACGCTGTTCCTCACCGTGATGAAACAGGACGGCAAAGGCAGTGTCGAAGTAAGCCTGCAGCGCCGCGATGGCACGGTGTTTCAGGCGCTGCTGGATTGCCGGCGCGCAAAAGTCGGCGCTGATGAGACGGCGATTCGCATCGCCCTGACCGACATCAGCGAGCGCAAACAGATCGAAGCCGAACTCGCGCAACACCGCAACCACCTCGAACAGCTGGTCTTCGCCCGCACCGCCGAACTGGCACAGGCCAGGGACGCCGCCGAGGAGGCCAACCGCGCCAAGAGCATCTTTCTCGCCAACATGAGCCACGAACTGCGCACGCCGATGAACGGTGTCATAGGCATGACCGAGCTGGCGCTGCGCCGCGCCACCGACCCCAAGCAGATTGACTGGCTGAGCAAGAGCCAGAATTCGGCGAAGCATCTGATGGCGGTGCTCAACGACATCCTCGATATCTCGCAGATCGAATCCGGGCGGCTGACGCTGGAAGAGAAGAATTTCTCCCTGCCGCAGGCGATCGACGAAGTACTGCAGATGCAGGAGGCGCAGGCCCAGGCCAAGGGGCTGAAGCTGTACAGCGAAATTGACGCAGCGCTGCCCGAGTTGCTGTGCGGCGACGCCCTGCGCGTCAAGCAGATCCTGATTAATTTCACCGGCAACGCCATCAAGTTCTCCGAGCACGGCACAATCGTCGTGCGTGCCAGCGTCGTCGAAGAGGAGAGCGTCAGTGTTCTGCTGAAGATCGAAGTCAGCGATCAGGGCATCGGCATCAGTCCCGAACAGCAGGCCCGGTTGTTCCACGCTTTCACCCAGGCCGACGACTCGATGAACCGCAAGTACGGCGGCAACGGGCTGGGCCTGATCATCTGCAAACGCATCGCGCTCTTGATGGGCGGCGACGCGGGAGTGGTCAGCGACGAAGGCGTCGGCAGCACCTTCTGGGTCACGGCGCGGATCAAGTTCGCGGTGGCCGGCCAGACAGTCGGCAACAGCTTGCCGTCCGAACCGGCGCGCGATGTGCTGGCGCGGCAGTTCGCCGGCAGCCGCGTGCTGGTGGTGGAAGACGAGCCCGTGAACCGCGAGGTGTTGCTGTTCCTGATGGAAGAAGCCGGCCTCGCGCCTGAGGTCGCAAGCAACGGGCAGGAGGCGGTGGAGAAGGCCCGTCATGGCGGCTATGCGCTGATCCTGATGGATATTCAGATGCCTGTCATGAACGGACTGGACGCCAGCCGCGCCATCCGCCAATTGCCCGGCATGGCAAAGCCCCCGATCCTGGCGATGACCGCCAACGCCTTCGCCGAAGATCGCGCCGACTGCCTGGCGGCCGGCATGAATGAGCACATCGGCAAACCGCTGGAGCCGGATGTGATGTATGCGACGATGCTGGAGTGGCTGCGGAAGACGGCAGCGGTTGTTCCGACCTGATCGCCAACCCGCCTCGACGGTAGATGACTCGCGCGATCAGAGCGGTCGGCTTCGCACTGTGAACCGGCCATTCAATCGGCGCTACCCGCTCTTCCCGCCTGAATTTCGGCTACACAGCCTCAACGGACAGCGGCCGATTCCCGGGTTCAGCTGCCGCCTGCCACCTGCGCATTGAGCACTTTCAACAGGCGCTCGACCTCGGCGAAGAGCTGTTGCGCCAGCGAGTCGGCCTCGCGCAAGTCACCGGCCCGCGCCAGGGCTTCCAGTTCCTTGGCGCGTCGCGTCGCGGGATCAGCGCCGAAGGCTGACAGCGAACCGCGCATGGAATGGGTGACCCGCATCACCATGTCTGCATCGCCCGCGGCAAGGCCGGCACGCAACTGTGCGCAATCCTTGGGAAAATGTTCGAGGAAGGTCGGGGTGACGACTTCGACGATTTCCGCATCCATGGCGGCCACCGCCGCCGCATAGTCGAAATCGGCGAGCTGCGGGTCGACGGCGGGCGAATGGCCGGCAAGCCCCCCGGGGTTCTGGCGGTTCTGCACGACCTGCGCTGCCGACAGCACGCCGAGCTTTTGGGCAAGGTCGGCGGCCTTGATCGGTTTGGCGATGTAATCGTCCATGCCTGCTTCGAGGCAGGCTTCGCGGTCGCCCTGCATGGCGTTGGCGGTCATGGCGATGATGGGCAGGCGGGGTTTCCCCATTGCCGCTTCGCGGCGCCGTATCTCGTGCGTGGCCTCGATACCGCCCATGACCGGCATCTGCATGTCCATCAGGACGACGTCGAATGTCCGTTGCGCCAAGGCATCCAGCGCCAGTTGCCCGTCGGCGGCGAGCGTCACGCGATGACCCCATTTTTCCAGAACGCGCATTGCCAAGCGCTGATTGACCGGATTGTCTTCGACCAGCAGCACCTCGAGCGCGGTCTGTCGGTCACGCAGCTGGTGGCGCGTGATAAGTTCGGACGCTGCATCGGAAATCCCGGCCTGGCCGAAGAGCTTGCCCAGTGCCGCGTGCAGTTCTTCCTCGGCTACGGGCTTGGGGAAATAACCGTCGAGGCCGATATCGCGGCAGCGCTGGGCATCGCCACGCATGGCGCCCGAGGACAGGATCAGTACCGGCAGGGACTTCATGCTGTCCTGCGCCCGGATCCATTCGCCTACCGCGAAGCCGTCCATCCCCGGCATGTGCATGTCAAGCAGGACGGCGTCGGGCACGGGCTGGCTCGAAAGCATGGCGATCGCCGCCTCACCCGAGGCGACCACCGTCGCATTCATTCCCCAGCGCTGCAGCAGTCGCGCCAGCACCTCGCGATTGACGGCGTTGTCGTCCACGATCAGCGCGCTTCGTCCGCTCAGGCCGGCGGGTTGCGCGGCGGATGGCTCCGTGGCATCGACGCCGAACTCGAGGGTGAAGAAGAAGGTGCTGCCGCGCCCCGGCTGGCTTTCGACCCAGAGCCGGCCGCCCATCAGTTGCACCAGTCGTTTCGAGATCGTCAGGCCGAGGCCGGTGCCGCCGTACTTGCGGGTGGTGGAGGTGTCCTCCTGGGCGAAGGCATCGAAGATATGCGCCTGCTTTTCCGGCGCGATGCCGACGCCCGTATCGCAGACCGAAACCCGGATCGTCGCCCGCTGCCCGTCAATCGCGTCGGCCGCAAGCCGCACGACGATCTCGCCTTTCTCGGTGAACTTGATCGCATTGCCGACCAGGTTCAGCACGATCTGGCGCAGGCGGCCGGGATCACCGATGACGCGCGCGGGAAGTTCCGCAGCCATGTCGCTGACCAGTTCCAGCCCCTTTTCGTGGGCGCGCAGGGCCATGGTCTTGAGGGTTTCCGCCACGGTGCGCTGGATGTCGAAGCCGACTTCCTCGATCGCCAGCTTCCCGGCCTCGATTTTCGAGAAATCCAGGATGTCGTTGATAACGGTAAGCAAGGCCTCTGACGATGACCGGACGATTTGCAGGTACTCGCGCTGCTCTTCGTCGAGTTGGGTGTCGAGGGCCAGGTCGGTCATGCCGATGATGCCGTTCATCGGGGTGCGGATTTCGTGGCTCATGTTGGCCAGAAAATCGCTCTTGGCCCGGTTCGCGGCTTCGGCGGCATCGCGCGCGCGGATCACCCCGTCCTCCCAGAGGTAGCGGTCCGTCATATCGACGATGGCCCCGATCAGGCCCCTGATGCTGCCGTCGGGACGGGTCAGGCTGGCCTTGTGGTACATCAGCGAGCGCACGCCGGTACGCATCGGCATCGCCCGCATTTCATAGCTTTGCTGCCCGGCGTGAGCGAACAGTTCAAGGTCCTTCGCCTGGTGAAAGGCGGCAACCTCGGGATCCAGCAGCGTATGCACCGATGTGCCGAGCCAGGCATCGATGTCATCGACGCCGAAGACCTCGGCAAAGCTCCGGTTGCAGCCCAGATAGCGTCCGTCCGTTCCCTTGTGGTAGATCGGGATTGGAATCGCATCCATCAACTGCTTGCTGAACAGCAACTGGTCGGCAAGTTGCGCCTCGGCTTCCTTGCGTGCCGAGATGTCGGTGCGGATCGCGATGTACTCGGTCGGCCGTCCCGATTCGTCGAGCAGCGGGACGATGGTCGCCGCCACCCAGTAATGGTGGCCGTCCTTCTTGCGGTTGCAGAGCTCGCCACGCCACGCCTCGCCGCCGGTGATGGTTCGCCACAAGCCCTCATACATGTCCAGGGCGTGAACTCCGGATTTGAGCATGCGATGATTGCGGCCTATCAATTCGGCGCGCGAGTAACCGCTGACCTCGCAGAACTTGTCGTTGGCGTAGGTGATGGCTCCGCCAATGTCGGTAATACTGACGATGGCGTGCTGATCGAGGGCAAAACTGAGGTTGTCGAGCCGGTTGCGCTGCTTTTCCCGCTCGCCGACCAGTTCCGAAATCAGCCGCGAAAGCTGTTCGAGCTCGTCGCCGTCACCGGTTGCTGCCTGACCCGTCGATTCGTGACCCAGCAGCCCGCCTACCGTCGACCGCAGCGCCTGCACCGCGCGTGCGCGTGCCGCGATGTCGGCGCGCAACGTACCATTGGCTTCGTTGAGCTCGGCGGAACTCAGCTCCAGGCTGCGGGTGCGCAGATCGAGGTCGCGGTCGGACTGTTCGTAGGTTGCATCGACACGTTCGAGCAGGCTGCCGAAAT
>JAPLRA010000310.1:0-2909 GCA_026399445.1 Sulfuritalea sp. | reverse complement strand
GCCCAGCGTGCGCTTGAGCTGGCGTTGCAGGCTTCGATGCATGGAAAGGGTGTGACGTGGTTTGCGAGCGGGCGCCGGCCTACTTCTCACCCATCCAGGTAATGGTCATCGTCTGGTTGTGCAGGTGGCAGGCACTGCCCGGGGTAAAGGGACTGATCTCGCCATACGAATAAAAGCCGGTCAGCGTCGCCTTGCTGCCGAACACCTCGGCCACGGCCTCCACTTCCTCGTCGACACGGTCACCCATCACCAGCTTGCGTCCGACGCAACTGACGAGGATTGCGAGGCTGTCGCCACTCGACTGGTGCATTTCCTGCGCGGCTTCGGCAGCCGATTCCGCGCCGTTCACCAGGCGATCGGTGCTGGCGTGCATCAACTTGAGGTAGCCGTCCGGATTGATTGCGCCGGCCAGTGTCAGGCTGCCGTTTGCCTCATCGACACCGAGGATGGTGCGGATCAGGCCGATCGCATTATGGTCTTCGCCAACCATCGCAAAGGGGAACAGGAGGCCGGACGCCGGCAGCCCCTTCGCATGATCGCCGAGGTAGCGCTTGTAGACTTCCAGCGCCGGCTCGCCGTCGAGTTCGTAGAGCACGTTGCCGTCGCAGCGGGTGACCTTGCGCGAGGGGCCGAAAGGCTCCCAGCCACCGAAGGAGCCATGAGCGAAGTCCAGCGCGTCGCCATACAGCCCCACGGCCACGATGGCGTTGTCGCCGACCCCGGCCTGGCCGAGCGTCCAGGTTTGCGCAAACGCACCGCCGTCGCCGGCCAGTCCGCCGGTGATCGTCGCCGTGCCGACTTTCGAGGCTATGCCGTCCACCAGTGCGCTGCCGTTGATCTGCACACCGGGGCCGAACACCATCAGTGCGCGCAGGTCGGTAGCCGCCAGTTCGCCACCGATTCGGGCACCGGCCGCCAGCGAATCCTCCATCCCGCGCAGCGGAGATGTCGCCGCCCTGATCCGCGTGCCGCTGAAATTTACCGCCGTGATGACGCAACTACCATCGGCCACGCCGTCGTTGCTGATTTCGCCGGCGGTCGAGCAGCCGATGATCGCAGCATCGGGCAGCGCCGCGCGCAGCGCCGCCTGGAACGCTTTGTCGGTGAAAAACGGGACGGCACCGAATACGGTCACCAGTTGCGGCATGATTCCGGCCAGAGCCGCCAGGCTGGTGTCTGCGCCGGCAACTGTTTTCAGCACGATTTGTTTTACCTGCATGTTTCTTCTCCCTTTGTGTTGAATTCCGCTTCCCTGCCAGAGCCGGGCTATTTCAACGCGCTTGCGGTCATGCTGCTTTGCCGGATATATCGGTGAGCCCTGCTTCCCGGGCGCGCTGGTGGGCGATCGTAAGCTCCAGCAGAAGGCGCCGCAATTCCTCCTGCTCGTGACGCAGCGCCTGCTGCTCGCGGATCATGCGCATGCCTGCCTTGAGCCGCGCCAGCAGCGGCTTGGCCTCGACCGGCTTGGTCAGGTAGCCGTCGGCGCCGGCGTCGAAGGCTTCGGTCAGCGTGTCGGCGTCGTCGAGAATGGTGAGGACCATGATGTAGATCGAACGGCCGAACTCGGTCCGGCGCAGGCTCCTGATCAACTGCAGGCCGTCGTGCCGCGCCATCATCAGATCGGTGATGACCAGTTGCGGCTGGGACTGCAAAGCCAGCGCCAGTCCTTCCTCGCCGTCCCGCGCCACATGCACGGTATGCCCGGCGGCAGTGAGGAGCTTCTGCAACAGCAGGCACACGGTCGGATCGTCATCGACGACGAGGATATTGAGGCTCCGTGGCGCCTCCGGAGACGACGCTTGCCGGCGGTCGGTGCCGACGTCCAGCGTCGAGAACGGAACGACGTCGCGTACGCCGAGTTCCAGCAGTGCGCTCCAGTCCTTCCATTCACGCAGCATCTGATCGCCCAGGGCGACGAGATTTCCGTCGGGAATGCCGAGGTCCCTGGCCAGCGGCAGAAGTTTCATAAACTCTGCTGCGCGGTCGGCCTGCGCCAGAAAACACAAATCGGCAAGTTGCGCCGCAACATGCAGGCACAGGGTCAGTCGGCCGCTGCGCGACTCGATCCCGAATTCTGCACCCTGTGGCGCTTCATGGAACAGCACGGCATCGGTGAACAGCTTGGGCAGGCCCCAGTCGTGCATCATGGCGGCGGCGACGTCGAGATGGGTGTGGCCGAAGGCTTCCTGTTCCAGTTCCGTCAGTGCCGGAGAGAACTTTCCGCCGGCCTGCACCATCAACTCGCCATAACGCTCGGCGTGCAGGGCGGCCAGTGCCATGCGCCCGGTATTGGCGAGCAGGCCAACGGTAAACATCTCGGCGGGCGGGGCGGACCGTGTTGCCGCTCCAAGCCGTTGCGCCGCGACGCCGGTGGCTGCCGAGCGCGACCAGAACAACTCGTAGTCGAAGCCCGGGCAATGCCCGTTGCGGTTTCCCGAGACCAGGGAAAACGCCAGTACCACCTGGCGCACCGACTGGATTCCGATCGACATGAGGACGTCCGGAGTCATCGCCACGGCGGGTCGCGGCCGGCCGAAGGCCGCCGAATTGGCCAGCTTGAGGATGCGGCCGACCATCGCCGGGTCGATTTGCAGGACCTGGATGATCTCCGGCAGCGTGACGTTGTCGCGCTGGCACAGTTCGATCACCTTGAGCGCCGAACCTTTGGGTGAAGGCAGGTTGCCGCTGGCCTTGAGGTCGATGAACTGGTCGGGACCGAGCATGGGGTCAGGGTGTGTGCAAGGTTACGGCGGCACTGTTGTCCGCCTCGTCTTGATAGCGCTGGCGGATCTCGAGCACCTGCGGCCAGGCGGCGAGGAAAGCCTCGACGCAGACCGGATCGAAGTGGCTGCCGGCGTTGGTTTTCAGGAAATCGACGGCGGCTTCCAGCGTCCAGGCCTTCTTGTAAG
>JAPLRA010000029.1 GCA_026399445.1 Sulfuritalea sp. | reverse complement strand
CGTCGGCTTCGCGGTTCAGCTTGCGCTGGAAATCGCGGACTTCAACCGCAGTGGTCTCGATGGTCTTGCGGATGTTTTCCGGCAGTGCCTTCCACACCTTGCCATTGACCTTGAAGATCATCACGTTGTAGGTATGCTGGTCCTTGATCATGTAGGGCTGCGATTCGTACATCTTGGCCGAGTAGATATTGACCGTCGGATTCTCCTGGCCGTCGATGACCTTCTGCAGCAGGGCGTTGGGCAGTTCGGAGTAGGCCATCGGCGTCGGGCTGCCGTTCAGGGTCTTGATCAGGCCCATGTACATCGGGCTTTCCATGACGCGGATCTTCTGGCCCTTCAAGTCACCCGGACGCTTGATCGGGCTCTTCGAAGAGGTAAAGTTGCGCCAGCCGTTTTCGAAGTAGACCACGCCGTGCATGCCCTTGCGGTCAAGCAGCTTCAGCAGGTTGCTGCCTTGTGCGCCGTCGAGATAAGTGTAGGCCGCCTCGTAATTCTGGAACAGGAAGGGCAGGTCGAGCACCTGGAACTCGGGCGCGAAGCCGCCGATGGCGCCGGTGGTGGTGAAGGACATCTCGATCGTGCCCAGCTGCACGCCTTCGATGATCGCGCGCTCGGCGCCCAGCTGCGAAGCGGGGAACACCTTGATCTCCACTTCACCCTTGGTACGCTCCTTGATCAGGTTGGCGAAGCGGTTGGCGGCGACGTCGATCGGGGTGCCGGCGGTGATGACGTGGGCCAGCTTGAAGTTGTACTTGGCCTGGGCGTAGGCCGGAGCTGCCGCGAAGACGGATACTGCGGCAACGGTGCTGACTAGGGTGAGAGTCTTGCTGAACATGATTTCTCCTGAGTGGGAAAATGATAGTACGGAAAGCATCGGGGTAAGGGCTTGCATCGGGATTACTTTGTATTGCTCAGCAACTCCGGCAGGATCGTGCTGATGGTGGGAACAAAGGTGATGACCAGCAGGAACACCAGCATCGAAAGCATGAAGGGGATGGTCGCTTTCACCACGCGTTCCAGCGGGTATCCGGTCATGCCGGCCGAGACGAACAGGTTGAGGCCGAGCGGCGGCGTCAGCATGCCCAGTTCCAGATTGACGATCATGATGATGCCGAAATGGATCGGGTCGATGCCCATCTTCTGCACCACAGGCAGGAACAGCGGCGCCAGAACCAGAATCGCCGAGTTGGGTTCCATGAAGCAGCCGACCACCAGCAGCATCAGATTGACCGCCAGCAGGAACATCCACGGCTGCGGCGTGACCGAGGTCAGCCAGGCCGCCACGTCCTGCGGAATGCTCTGGCTGGTGAGGAACCAGCTAAAGGCCGCCGCGGCGCAGATGATGAACATGATCATGGCCGACACCGCGGCGGAATCGCGCAGGATCTTGACGTAATCGCCGAGCTTGATGTCCTTGTAGATCACACTGCCGACGAAGGCCGAGTAGATCACCGCCACCGCCGCCGCTTCGGTCGGTGTGAATACACCGGTGTAGATGCCGCCGAGCACGATGACCGGCATCACCAGACCCCAGACGCCGTCCTTGAAGCCTTCGCCGACCTCTTTCCACGAAGGACGCTGCGGCCGGCCATGTAGCACTGCACGGCAAAAATGGTGGCGAGAATCAGGCCGGGAATCACGCCGGCGAGGAACAGCTTGCCGATTGCTTCGCCGGTGGCCAGGCAATACACCACCATCGGGATCGAGGGCGGGATCAAGATGCCCAGCGAGCCGGCGGCGGTAACCACGCCGACGGAAAACTTCTCGTCGTATTTGGCTTTCATCAGGGCGGGGATCATGATCGAGCCGATTGCCGCGACGGTGGCCGGCGAGGACCCCGAGATGGCGGCAAAGAAGGCGCAGGCGGCGGTGGCGGCGATCGCCAAACCGCCGGGCAGCGGGCCGAAGATGTCGGTGGCGACGCGGATCAGCTTCTTCGACAAGCCGCCGGCGGTCATGATGTTGCCCGAGAGGACGAACATCGGGATCGCCATCAAGGCGAAGGAGTCGGCGGCATTGAACATCTGCTGCACCACGACCAGCAAGGGTACGTTGGTGAACAAGGTGATCGACAGCAGCACCGTGGCGGCCATGGCAATGGCGATCGGCGTGCCGGTGGCCAGTGCCACAGCCAGGATGACGAATACGAGAATGGCAGTCATGATGGTCTTTCCCGGGGTTACATGGAGAACGCAGTGGGCTCTTCGTGCGTCGTGAAGAGCTTGACGATGTCATGGACGAAGTGGATCACGGCAAAGCCGAGGCCCACCGGCATCGCCATGTAGGGGATGGCCATCGAGATCCGCATCGACGGCGAGAGCTGCTCGTATTCGATGGTTTCCTGAATGAACAGGACCGACAGCCAGATAAGCACGATGGAGACGATCGCGCCGATGAGGTTGAGCAGCACTTCCATGCTCAGCTTGAAGCTGGGCGGCAGCATCCGCAGCACGGCATCGACGCCGATATGGATGTTGTTGCGCACGCCGATGGCGGTGCCGATGAAAATGGTCCACACGATCAGGTAGCGCGACAACTCTTCGGACCAGTCCGGCGTGTAGTTCCAGAAGTAGCGCAGGAGGACCTGAACGAAGATGATTATCGAGACACTGCCCAGCGCGAAGGCGCAAATGCCATCTTCGATCCATGCCAGCGTGCGTGTAAAGATGTTCATTTTGTATCCCCGTGATTGACGATGTGGGCGTACTCTAGCGACGCGCAGATCGCGGCGAAATCGGGTGAACTCCCATCAGGGTTGCTCCCATCAGGGAAAACCCCAATGGCGCGGGGATCCTGTCGGCGGTATTAGTTCTGCTTTCCTGTGCCGTCTTTGGCGATCCATCCACCATGAATCTTTTCCAGCCTCTGGTTTCCGCGCTTCGCCGCAGCCGTCCCCGGGGCGGCTGGGTGTGGGTGCTGCCCAACTTCGTGCTCGGCCTGTTTGTTGTCGCCTTGTTCGCCCTGCTGATCGTGCTGCAGCGTTACGAACAGACCACCCATCGCAACGCACTGGCGCAGGACATCCAGTGGGCCGAGCAGACCATCCGCACCCACCTCACCACCAATCAGGAATTTCTCCAGCAACTGGCCAGAGGGCTTGCCGACGGCCGCCTCGAGCGGGAGGCGTTTCAGGCTCAGGCCGGCCAGTATCTGGCAAACAATCCGGAGCTGACGCACATCATCTGGGTCGATGCCGACCAGGTGGTGCGGTGGACGGTGCCTGGAACGCCGGCGAGCGCCTGTCCCTGCCCGAACAGACCCTGACCTTCCAGCGCGCCAGCCGCACCGAACAGCCCGCCTACAGCGTGCCGCTGGTCTCGCCGGAGGGCGATGCCACGATCGAGGTCCACGTGCCGGTGCAGCATGATCGGGCTTCCCATGGCGCCGTGATCGGCATCTACGCCGCCGGCAGCGTCTTGCGTCACCTGGCGCCGGACTGGTTTTCGGAAAAGTACCGGCTGGTGCTGGAGACCGAGGAACGCGTGATCGGTTCGAATTCGGCCGTGGCACTGGAAACCGACATCAGCGACATGGTCAGCCTGAATCCGCCGGGGCAGGGCGTGCGTCTGCGCGTCTCGGCCTATGCCGCGAAGTCGAACGTGCCGCAGAAGATGATCGTGCTCCTCATCGGCGGCCTGGTGCTGCTGATGGCCTGGAGCCTGTGGGCGCTGGGCGCGCACATGCGCAGCCGGCTCAAGGCCGAGCGCGAACGCGACCGGCTGTTCAATCTGTCGCTCGATCTGCTCTGCGTGGTCCGTCTCGATGGCCGCATCGCGCGCGCCAATCCGGCGTTCGAGCGGGTGCTGGGGCTGGCGCCGGAGAATCTTTACGATCGGTCCGTCATCGATCTGGTGCATCCGGATGATGTGCCGGCAACGCAGGAGGAAGTCAGAAAACTCGCGCGCGGCGAGCCGTCGACGGCGGTCGAAAACCGTTGCCGCTGCGCTGACGGCAGCTACCGCTGGCTGGTGTGGAGCGTCAATCCGGCGCTCGAGGAAGAGCTGCTTTACTGCGTCGCCCACGACATCACCGACCGCAAACGCGGCGAGGATGCGATCCGCGCCGAATATGGCTTCCGCAAGGCCATGGAGGAATCCGTGATGACCGGTTTGCGCGCCATCGACATGGAAGGGCGCATCATCTACGTCAATCCGGCGTTCTGTCACATGGTGGGCCTGGGCGCCGACAAGCTGATCGGCTGCCTGCCGCCCTTCCCCTACTGGTCGCCCGGCGACGACGCGGCGCAAAGGCACAACCTGGAACTGACGCTGGCGGGCAAGGCGCCGGCCGAGGGCTTCCCGATGCGCATCATGCACGCCGATGGCGAGCATAAGGATGTCCGCTTCTATGTTTCGCCGCTGATTGACGCCGACGGCCAACAGACCGGCTGGATGGCCTCGATGATCGATATCACCGAACCGACTCGCGCCCGCGCCGAACTGGTGGCGTCGCACGAACGTTTCGTCGCCGTACTCGACGGACTCGATGCCGCTGTCTATGTTGCCGACGCCCGTAGCGACGAAATCCTGTATGCCAACAAGGCGTTTTGCGCCATCTTCGGCGCGGATGCCGTCGGCCGCAACAGCGTGGAGCTGACCGCCTGCTGCCGACCCGATGCGGCGATTCTGCTGCGCGATCCGCGACAACTGGCGCTTGCCGATCTGCCCTGCGAATTGTTCGATGGCGAGATTCAGAACTCCGTCTCGGGGCGCTGGTACCACTTGCGCGATCGAGCCATCAAATGGGTGGACGCAAGAGTGGCACGCATGGTCATTGCCAACGACATCACGGAAAGCCGGCAGATCGAGGACGAGAACCTGCGCCAGCAGGTGCGGCTGGAACAGACCTCGCGCCTGATCTCCATGGGCGAAATGGCGTCGACCCTGGCCCACGAACTGAACCAGCCGCTTGCCGCCATCAGCAACTACGCCATGGGCTGCGTTAGCCGGCTGGAGAGTGGCGTCTATCAGAGCGAGGAACTTCTGACCGCGATGCAGAAGGCCAGCTTCCAGGCCGAGCGCGCCGGCAAGATCGTGCGCCGCATGCGCGACTTCGTGCGCAAGAGCGAGCCGCACCGCGCGTCGGTGCCGCTCGGGGACATTGTCGACGAGGCCATCGGCTTTGCCGAAATCGAGGCGCGCAAGGCCGGGATCGACATCCGCGTCGAGATTCCGCCGGGGCTGCCGCCGGTCTATGCAGACAAGATCATGATCGAACAGGTGCTGCTCAACCTGGTCAAGAACGGCATCGAGGCCATGGCGCAGACGCCGCGCCAGCGCCGCCAACTGCTTGTCACTGCCCGGGAGAATGAGGGCGCCCAGGTCGAGGTCGAGGTGCGCGACAACGGCCACGGGATCGGCGAAGGCGACACCGAAAAGCTCTTCATGCCATTTTTCACTACCAAGACGCAGGGCATGGGAATGGGACTGAATATCTGCCGTACCATCATCGAATTCCACAATGGCCGTTTGTGGGTCGAACCGAATCCGGAGGGCGGTACGGTTTTTCGTTTTACGCTGCCGCTTGAAGAATAGGGGAACAGAGCATGACGGACGAAGCCGGCACGACCCAGCAGACCGTATTCATTGTCGATGACGACGAGGCGATGCGGGACTCCCTGGCCTGGCTGCTGGAATCGAATGGCCTGCGGGTCAGATCGTTCGAGTCCGGCGAGGCGTTTCTCGACGCCTGGCGTGCGGACATGGC
Source organism: Sulfuritalea sp. (assembly GCA_026399445.1). GTDB lineage: Bacteria > Pseudomonadota > Gammaproteobacteria > Burkholderiales > Rhodocyclaceae > Sulfuritalea. Next base: position 264 of record JAPLRA010000029.1, on the reverse strand, counting down.
AGGCTGCCTTGTGCTTGATGTAAGGATGCCGGGCATCAGCGGGCTGGAACTGCATGAGAAGCTTCAGGCGCTGAATTCATCTTTGCCGATCATTTTCGTCACCGGGCATGGCGATGTGCCAATGGCGGTATCGGCGCTGAAGAAGGGCGCCGCCGACTTCATCGAGAAGCCCTTCAACGACAAGGAAATCCTGCGTCTGATCGAGCAGTGCCTGGCGGCCGACCGGGCGCAGCAGAGTCGGCGCCGACGGCACGCCGAAATCGC
>JAPLRA010000325.1 GCA_026399445.1 Sulfuritalea sp. | reverse complement strand
CGAGCAGGTTGATGACGTCTTCCCCGGTGGCGCGATCGAGGTTGCCGGTCGGTTCGTCGGCCAGCAGCACGGCCGGTTGCATGATGGTGGCGCGGGCAATCGCGACGCGCTGCCGCTGGCCGCCGGAGAGTTGGTCGGGGCGGTGGTCGGCGCGCTGGTCGAGGCCGAAATCCTTGAGCGCCTGCTCGACTCGCTGCGCCCGCTCCGCGGCCGGGATACCGGCCAGCATCATGGGCAGCGCCACGTTCTCGGCGGCGGTGAGACGGGGCACGAGGTGGAAACTCTGGAACACGAAGCCGATGCGATGGCTGCGCACCTCCGCCTGCTCGTCGGGCGAGAGCGTCGTAACGTCGCGGCCTTCGAGATGGTAGGAACCGGCATCCGGCCGGTCGAGCAGGCCCAGCAGGTTGAGCAGCGTGGACTTGCCGGAGCCCGACGGCCCCATGATCGCGACGTACTCGCCGGGCTCGATGACGACATTGAGCCCGCTCAACGCATGCACCACGCTGTCTCCGAGGTGGAAGACGCGCTCGATGCCGGCGAGCTGGATGACGCTCATGCTATTTCGATTTTTCGTCCGCCGTGGCGCGAGCGCCGACTTTCACGCCCTCGCGTTCCCCAATCCCTCGACGATCTCGGTGAACTCCCAGTTGGCGATGCCGACCTTCACCTTGCGCTCCTCCAGCTTGCCGCTGTCGACATTGAGCACCATGACCTTCGACCCTTCGATCAGCGCCGCCGTCGGTACCCGCAGCACGTTCTCGCGTCCGCCGAGCACGATCTCGACGTCGGCGCTGTAGCCGACCAGCAGCTTGCCCGTGGCAGGCCGCTCGAAATCCACTTCGACATCGACGGTACGGGACTGCTTCTCGACTGCCAGCACGTAAGGCGCCACGCGTCGCACCTTGCCTTTCAGCGGCTGCTTGGGCAGGGCGTCGAGCGAAACGCGCACCGGCAGGCCCGCCTTGATCTTGGGCGCATCGACCTCGTCCATCGGCGCCGTGACGTAGAGGCAGGTATCGTCGATCAGGTCAATCGCCGGCGGCGTCGGCACGCCGGGCGGCGACGGCGTCGAATACTCGCCGAGTTCGCCGACAATCTTGGCAACGATGCCGTCGAAGGGGGCGTAAAGCACGGTGCGCCCCTGCTCCACCTTGGTTGCGTGTACCTTGGCTTCGGCCTGGCCGACGTCGGCGCGGGCGGCGTCGCAGGAGGCCTTGCGCACCTCGGCCTCGGTGCGCGCCGTGTCTTCGCCGGCCTCCGAGATGAAGCCCTCGGCGCGCAGGTTGCCCTGGCGCGTCGCGTCGCGCGCGGCGCGCGAGGCGGTGGTGCAGATTTCGTTCAGATGTTGTCGCGCCGAGCCGAGCGCGGCCTCGGCCAGCCTCTGCTGCGCCTTCTGGTCGTCGTTCCACAACTTCATCAGCAGCTGGCCCTTCTTGACGTAATCCCCCTGCTTGACCGCCAGCACTTCGATGCGCCCGCCGAGGATGGTCGACAGCTTGGTGCGCTGGCAGGCGTCGACCGTGCCAGCGCGGGTATTGACGACGGTGGACTCGACATTGCCGCGATCGACGGTCTTCAGCATCACCACTACCGGCTTGGCGCGCGTGGTCCAGAAAAAGCCGCCAACGGCAAGACCGACAACAACGAGCGCCGGCAGAACGCGGCGCAGCAGGATGGATGTATTCATGGCAGGCGATTATGCCGTGTTTGCTATGATTCGGCAGCTTCCTCTTCCCAATTTCGCCCTGCACACGGCAATGATAAAAATATTCGGCATCAAGAACTGCGACACCATGAAGAAGGCGTTCAACTGGTGCGACGCCAACGGCATCAGCTACAAATTCCACGACTACAAGAAACAGGGCGTGCCGCGCGATGAACTCCTCAAGTGGTGCCGCACCCTGGGCTGGCAGGCGCTGATGAATAGCAAAGGCCCCACCTGGCGCAAGCTGACGCCCGAACAACAGGCCATCACCACGCAAGGCCAGGCCGTGGCGCTGATGATGGAGCACTCCAGCGTGATCCGCCGCCCGGTGACGGAAAACGACGCCGGGCAGCTCCTCGTCGGCTTCGATCCGACCCGTTTCGACAGCTTCGTCCGTTGATGGACGCGGTGCATCGCTTCCTGCTGGAAGACCTCGACATTCGCGGCGCGCTGGTGCAGCTCGGCCCCTCCTGGGCCGCGATGACCAGCCGGCGCAACTACGCCGTGCCGGTGCGCGAACTGCTCGGCGAACTGGCCGCCGTCACCGCCCTGATCGGCAGCAACCTGAAGACCCCCGGACGCCTGAGCTTCCAGCTGCAGGGCCACGGCCCGGTGTCGATGCTGGTGATGGACTGCAACGAGCAACTGCAGTTGCGCGGCATGGCCAAGAGCGAACTGGCGGCGGATGCCGAAGCCAACATCGGCAGCGTCAGCGACCTGCTCGGCGACGGCCAGCTGGTACTGACCCTGCAGCCGAAAACCGCGCAGTCCCCCTACCAACGCGTGGTGCCGCTGGCCGGTGGCACGCTGGCGAAAATCTTCGAGCACTACCTCGAACAATCCGAACAGCAGCCGGCCCGCCTGTGGCTGGCGGCGACGCCCGACACCGCCTGCGGCCTGTTCCTGCAAAAGCTGCCGACGGCCGACGTGCGCGATCCGGACGGCTGGAATCGCATCGAACAGCTTGCCGCCACGGTGCGCCCCGAAGAACTCGCGCTGCCACCGGAAACCTTGCTGACGCGGCTGTTCAGCGAGGAAAGCGTCCGCCTCTTCGAACCGCGCCCGGCCGCCTGGCATTGCCCGCGCGACGAGGAAAAGGTGCGCAACATGCTGCTCTCGCTCGGCCGCGAAGAAGTTGAATCCATGCTCGGCGATGCCGAGATCATCGCCATCGAAGCCGAAATCTGCGGCCACGAATACCGCTTCGGCGCCGAAATCGTGGACGAGCTGTTTCCGCCCGACGGGCGTCTGCTCCATTGAGCATAGACATCAGCGAGGAAGCGGGCGTCCGTTTTCTCCATTTCGGTTCGAGCTGGATTCAGGGCGCGATGCGCATCGCGCGGCCCTTCGCGCTGGAACTCGACTACACCCGCGAGATGATGACGCCGCTGCTGCTGCATGGCGACGACTGGCCGCGAAAGGTGTTGCAGATCGGCCTCGGCGCCGCCTCGGTGACCAAGTTCCTCTATCGCTACCGGCCGCAGGCGAAGCTGACGGTGATCGAAATCGATCCGCGCGTCGAAGCCGCCGCGCGGCAGTTCTTCAAGCTGCCTGACGATCCGGCGCGCATCGACATCCGCCACGGCGACGGCGCCGACTTCGTGGTCGCCGCCAAGCAGCGCTACGACCTGATCCTGGTCGACGGCTTCGACGCCGACGCCCGCACCGGCCGGCTCGACACCCTGCCCTTCTACCTCGATTGCAGTGCCCGGCTGGCGGACGACGGCGTGCTGTGTGTCAACCTGCTGTCGCGGCGCAAGGATTTCCGCAACAGCGTGGCGCGGCTGGAAGAAGCCTTCGAGGGCCATGCCATCGCCTTTCCGTCCTGCGACAGCGGCAACGCCATCGCGCTGGGCAGAGTCGGCGCGGGCGACACGCCGACTCTCGAAGATCTGAAAACAGCAGCCAAGCACCTGAAAGAAACCACCAGCCTCAACCTGCTGCCGACGCTGGCCCGCCTCGCCACGTCGCGCCATCTGGCCGGTGGCGTGCTCCAGTTGTGACTCGCCGATGACCCCCGCTCACCGCAATCATCGCCGCGGCATGCTTTACATGCTGATGGTGATCGCCATCTGGGGCGCCTTTCTGCCGGTCGGAAAATCGGCCCTGCAAATGGTCGATCCCTACTGGCTGACGGCAATGCGCTTCGGCACGGCTGGCCTCGTGTTCATCGGTCTGCTATGGGTGCGCGAAGGGCGCGCCGCCTTGCGCACCGAAGGCCAGCTCTGGAAAATCACCCTGTTCGGCGCCTTCGGCTTCGCCGGCTTCGGCATCTGCTTGTTCGAAGGCCTGCGCCTGACGCGACCCGAGATCAGCGGCATGATCCTCGCGCTGGGGCCGATCCAGGTCGCCCTGTTCCAGTGGTGGCGCACGCGCCAGCGGCCGGACAACTTCACGCTCGGCGCCATCGCCCTCGCCCTGGTCGGCGAACTGT
>JAPLRA010000142.1 GCA_026399445.1 Sulfuritalea sp. | reverse complement strand
CAGCGCAAGCTGAACCGCGAAGCCGACGGTCCTTCATCAAGCGTCTGGAAGCCAAGGGCATGAAGGTCCATGTGCCGAGCAAGGATGAAGTCAAGGCCTGGCAGGCGGCTACCGCGCCGCTTTGGGAAGACGCGAAGAAGATAGCTACTCCGGCCCTGGTCGCCGAAGCCGCTCAATTCCGCGCGGACTGGGAAGCCGGCAAGTACAAGGCCGAAGAGCAGAAGTACATCGAGAACTTCAAGAAGATCAACGTGCCGCTCGATGACGTAATGAAGAACTTCAAGTAACAGCTACAAACAGGCAGATGGGCCGGCCGCGCGCCGGCCCATCTGCTTTCTTGGTTTCGCCCGCAGTCGATGTCGCCACTGAACGTTTTCCAACACTGAAGGAGCAGGGCCATGGAACACCAGCACGGCCTGACACGGGATTACCCCGCCAAGCCCGCGAACGTCTATCTGTTTTCCACCTGCCTGGTGGACCAGTTTGCTCCCGATGCCGGCCTCGACACGATCCGCCTGCTTGAGCGCGAGGGCATCACGGTGCATTTTCCGCAAGCGCAGACCTGCTGCGGCCAGCCGGCCTATTCGAGCGGCTACCCCGACCAGGCGCGCGCCGTCGCCGGGCAGCAACTTGATATTTTTCCCGAACCCTGGCCGATCGTGGTGCCTTCCGGTTCCTGCGGCGCAATGCTGCGCCACGACTATCCCAAGCTGTTCGCCGCCGATCCGGTACTGGCGCCCAAGGCGCTGGCGCTGGCCGAGCGCGTCTTCGAACTGACCGAGTTTCTGGTGCACGTCGTCGGCTTCGACCGCGACGACAGCGGCGCGCCCTGCACCATCGCCCTGCACACCTCCTGCCATGCCCGGCGCGAGATGGGCTCGCACGAGACCAGCGCCGCCCTGCTGGCCGGCCTTCAGCACGTTTCCGTCGTCGAGCAGGCGAGGATCGAAGAATGCTGCGGCTTTGGCGGCACCTTTTCGATGCGCTTTCCCGACATTTCAGAAGCCATCGTCAGCGACAAGGTGGAGAGCCTGCGCGCCACCGGCGCCGAGCGCGTCGTCAGCGCCGACTGCGGCTGCCTGTTCAATATCCTCGGCCGCGCCGCGAAGCTGGACGAAATCGCCGCATCGCCAGCACCGACTCTTGGTGGCGAGCACATCGCGACTTTTCTCTGGCGCCGCACCGGCGGAGAGCCATCATGAGTGCCCGTGACCGCATCCTCGGCCGGTTGCGCGCCGCGCCAACAGGAAGTCCCGTTGCGCTGCCCGACATCGGTGCCTGGCACGCGCAGCGCGCGTCGCTGACGGGCGCAGAGGCCATCGCGCAATTCCGCAAGAACATCGAGACCGCCCACGCCGAAGTCCACGACACCACGACGCAAGACTGGCCGCTACTGCTGGCCAAGCTTGCCGCCGCCAAGGGCGTACGTACCCTGCTGTTCGGACCGAATACTCCGCACGGCGCGCAACTGGCGGCAAGTGATCCGGCCGGCGTGGAACTCGTGCCCTATGACCGCCCCGTTGCCCAGTGGCGCGACGAACTGTTCGACACCATCGACGCCTCGATCACCGGCGCCCGCAGCGCCATCGCCGACACCGGCAGCCTGGTCCTCTGGCCGGACGCGAACGAGCCGCGACTCATGTCGCTGGTGCCGCCCATCCATTTCGTCCTGCTCGATCCCGCCCGGATGCACGCCAACCTCCTGGCGGCGATGCTCGCCGAGCACTGGGCGAGCGGCATGCCGACCAATGCCGTGGTCATCTCGGGTCCGTCGAAGACCGCCGACATCCAGCAGGTGCTGGCCTATGGCGCCCACGGGCCGAGGGAAGTGATCGTCCTGCTTTGCCACGCCAGCGGAGGCCAGCCATGAGCCAGCCGATCCGGATTCACGCCGCCAAGGGTTTCAAGGAGCGCAGCCTCGCCGCGCTCAACGATCCGGCCCAGCGCAAGAATTTTCGTGGCGCGATGGACTTCCTGCAGGCGAAGCGTCGCGCCCAGTTCGGCGACAAGGACGAACTCACCACGCTGCGCGATCTCGGCGAAGCCATCCGCCGCCACGCTCTGGCCAATCTCCCCGATCTGCTGGAACAGCTCGAACGCAATCTCACCGCCAACGGTGTCCGGGTGCATTGGGCGGAGACGGCCGATGAGGCCAATGCCATCGCGCTGGGCATCGCCCGACGCGTCGATGCGCGGCTCATCGCCAAGGGCAAGTCGATGGTCAGCGAGGAGGTCGGCTTCAACCACGCCATGGAGGCCGCGGGGCTCGAGACGCTGGAAACCGACATGGGCGAATACATCGTCCAGCTGGCCGGTGAAGCTCCGTCGCACATCATCATGCCGGCCATCCACAAGACCAAACAGCAGATGCATCGGGCTGTCCGGAGTCAACTTCGCCGTGGCCGATACCGGCACCCTGTTCCTGGTCGAAAACGAGGGCAACGGCCGCATGTGCACCACGGTACCCACGGTTCATATCGCCATCACCGGCATCGAGAAGGTAGTAGCCAAACTCGAGCATGTGCCGCCGCTCAACAGCCTGCTGCCGCGCTCGGCAACCGGGCAGCCCGTGACCACCTACCTCAACCTGATCAGCAGCCCGCGCAAGGCAGGCGAGCTCGATGGCCCAGACGAAGTACACCTTATTCTGGTCGACAACGGCCGCACCCAGGCCTACGGCGACCTGCAGTTGCGCGCCACCCTGCAGTGCATCCGCTGCGGCGCCTGCATGAACCACTGTCCGGTGTATGCGCGCATCGGCGGCCATGCCTACGGCACCACCTATCCGGGCCCGATCGGCGCCATCATCTCGCCGCATATGCGCGGTCTTGAGGCTACCTACCCGCTGTCTTTCGCCTCGACCTTGTGCGGGGCCTGCGCCGAAGTCTGCCCGGTGCGCATCCCGATCGTCGATCTGCTGGTCCGCCTTCGTAATGAAGCCCAGGCCCGGGAGGGCAGTGCGGAGGCAACCCTGCGTGGCAGCGGCGCCGCGCGCACGACGCTG
>JAPLRA010000202.1 GCA_026399445.1 Sulfuritalea sp. | reverse complement strand
ATCTGGTTGATCAAGCGCGACAGGCGCACGGTCTCGCTGACGATGATGCCGAGAAAGCGCGATCGCTGGACGAGGTCGATTTTCGGGTCCTCTTGCAGCATCTCCGAAAACGCGCGGATCGATGTCAGCGGGGTGCGCAGTTCGTGGGTCACGGTCGAAATGAAATCGTCCTTCATGCGATCCAGTTCCTGCAAACGTGCGTTTGCTTCCCGCAGTTCCGCGGTGGCGCGAGTCAACTCCAGCGACTTCTGTTCCAGCTCGCGCGTGTAGGCCCGCACCTGCGAGGCCTCGTCGAGAATGTTCATCACCTCGTCAATGCCGAGCGGCTCCTCGGTCACCACCGACGCCACCATCGCGCGCGCCGAAGCCGAACCGATGGCGCCTGCCAGCAGGGTTTCGGCAAAGCCCACCAGTCGCGTATCGGACGGAAGATCCTCGATGCCGCGCAAACCGCGTTGCCGCGCGTGCCTGGCGAAGGCTTCCTGCGCGCGTTCGAGTCCGAGAAACCGTCCGGCCAGCGGCAGCAGATCGGCCACGCCGGCACTGCCGCGCCAGCCAGGAACACCTGCCGCCTCGGCGCCACCGACAAACAGGCTGGCCTGACGCGCCTCGCGCACGTTGGGCACCCGCTGCAGGGAAACGCCGATGTAGGCGCCCAGATTCGCCAGCAGGCTCCACACCAGGCAGTGGGTGATTTCGTCGAGCCCGGTCAGGCCGAACAAGTGCTGCGGACGCAGCAGTTCGATGCCGAACAAACCCTGGGCGATGAAGCCGTCGGGCAACCAGCCCGACTTGGCGAACGACGGCAGCAACAAGGTATAGGCCCACAGCACGAAGCCCACCGCCAGACCGGCCAGCGCGCCATCCCGCGTGCCGCCCTTCCAGAACAGGCCACCGATCACCACCGGCGCAAACTGCGCTACGGCGGCAAAGGAGATCAGTCCGATCGACACCAGCGCATAGGCCTCTCCGGCGACGCGAAAATACAGATAGCCGAGACCGAGAATGACGGCGATGGCCCAGCGCCGGATTTCCAGCAGCAGGCCCGAGAGGTCGGCTCGTGCGGCCAGACCCAGCATCGGCAGCCGCAGCAGCAGCGGCATCACTAGGTCATTGCAGACCATGGTCGACAAAGCGATGGTTTCGACAATGACCATGCCGGTGGCTGCCGACAAGCCCCCGATATAGACAAACAGCGCCAGCCCCTCTTGCTGGTGCGCCATCGGCAGGGTCAGGACGAAGGTATCGGCGTCGACTCCGGCACCCTGGAAATGCATCAGGCCCGCCAGCGCCACGGGCAGCACGAACAGATTGATCAGGAACAGGTAGAGCGGGAACATCCACACCGCGCGCCGCAAATGGCTGGGATCGACGTTTTCCACCACGGCAATCTGAAACTGGCGCGGCAGCAGCAGCGAAGCGAACAGCGAGAGGAATATCAATGTGCCCCAGGTGCCGTAGGCGGCTGGAGAGTCGGCAGTGGCGAGACGGCGGGCAACTTCCGGTACCGCCGCCGCCTGCGCGAAAATGTCACCTATGCCGTCGTGCATGCCCCAGACGACGAAAATGCCAACTGCCAGGAAGGCGATGAGCTTGACCACCGACTCGACGGCGATCGCCGCCACCATTCCCTCGTGGCGTTCGGTGGCGTCCAGATGACGGGTGCCGAACAGGATCGTGAACGCCGCCAGAATCATTGCCACATACAGCGCACTGTCCTGAAGCAGGGGCACGGCCCCCGCCGTGGCCGGCATGATGATCTCCGGGTAGCTGGCAAGAATCGCAAAGCTGTTGGAAACCGCCTTGAGCTGCAAGGCGATGTAGGGAATCACGCCCACCACGGCGATCACGGTCACCAGGCCGCCCAGCAATTGGCTCTTGCCATAGCGCGACGCGACAAAGTCGGCAATCGAGGTAATCCGGTTGGCCTTGGCGACCCGGATCATCTTGTGCAGGATGAAACCCGCCAGAGCAAACAGCAAGGTCGGGCCGAGATAGATCGGCAGGAAACCGATGCCGCTGGCGGCGGCGCGACCGACGCTGCCGTAGAAAGTCCAGGTCGTGCAATACACCCCCAGCGAGAGCGCATAGACCACCGGATTGGCAATCAGGGAACGCCCCGTATCCGCGCGTCGGTCGGCATACCAGGCGATGGCGAACAGGATCCCCAGATAGAGAAAGGAGGCGAGGACGATTACCCAGCCTTGCAGCATCTCAGTCTGCCCTGCTCTCGACGACCCAGGCCATTTGCGCGATCAAGGCCAGCCACGATCCCATCAGCCATGCATACAGCGGCGGCAGGCCGAAAAAGTCGCCGCCGCGATTGAACACGGACAGCAAGGGATAGTTGAAAAAGAAGCAGCCGAGCAGAAACAGAAAGGCAAGACGCTGCGCGGTCAATCGGGCTAGAGTCATATCATCACCTCACGAAGAGTCTGCGTCAGCGCGAATCCTACCCTGCACCATTCCCGTCGGCACAGACGGCTCCAAAAGAAAAAGCGCCCGTCTTGCGAGGGGCGCTCTTCTCCAGTCACGGCTACGGTCAGGCGTTCTGCTTCAACTGATCCAGAATGCCGGGGTTCTCCAGGGTCGACACATCCTGGGTGATCTCTTCGCCCTTGGCCAGGCTGCGCAGCAGGCGCCGCATGATCTTGCCGGAGCGCGTCTTGGGCAGGTTCTCGCCGAAGCGAATGTCCTTCGGCTTGGCGATCGGGCCGATTTCCTTGCCGACCCAGTTGCGCAGTTCGGCGGCAATCTTCTTGGCCTCTTCCGCCGTCGGACGCGACTGCTTGAGCACCACGAAGGCACAGATCGCCTCGCCGGTCAGGTCATCAGGACGGCCCACCACGGCGGCTTCCGCCACCAGCGGGTTGGATACCAGTGCCGACTCGATTTCCATGGTGCCCATGCGGTGACCGGAAACGTTCAGCACGTCGTCGATGCGACCCATGATGGTGAAGTAGCCCGTCTTGGCATCGCGCATCGCACCGTCGCCGGCGAGGTACAGGTTGCCGCCGAAATCCACCGGAAAGTAGGACTTCTTGTAGCGCTCCGGATCGCCGTAGATGGTGCGGATCATCGCCGGCCAGGGCTTCTTGACGACCAGGAAACCGCCCTTGCCCCACTCGACGTCATTGCCGGTCTCGTCGACGATGGCGGCGGCAATGCCGGGGAACGGCAGGGTGCAGGAGCCCGGCACCAGCGGCGTGACGCCCGGCAGCGGGGTGATCATGACCGACCCGAGAATGCGCAGGCTGGTCAGGTCGTAGTTCTTCGGGTGCGTCGTCGGCGCGTTCTCGCCGGCCTTGATCAACGAACGGATGGCCGTCGGTGCGGTGTAGAAAATGCTGACCTTGTGCTTTTCGATGGTCTTCCAGAAACGCCCGGCATCCGGATAGGTCGGCACGCCTTCGAAAACGATTTCCGTAGCGCCGCAGGCCAGCGGGCCGTAGGTAATGTAGGTATGACCGGTGACCCAGCCGATATCGGCGGTGCACCAGAAGACATCGTCCGGCTTGATGTCGAAGGTCCACTTCATGGTCAGGATGGCGTGCAGCAGATAACCGCCCGAACTGTGCTGGACGCCCTTGGGCTTGCCGGTGGAACCGGAGGTGTAAAGCAGGAACAGCGGATGCTCGGCGCCGACCCACTCCGGTTCGCACACGTCGGGCTGACCGGCGACGGCGTCCTGCCACCATATGTCGCGGCCGGCCACCATGTTGCAGGGGCCGCCGGTACGCTTGAAGACGACGACCGTCTTGATCGACTCGCAACCGCCCACGGCGATGCCGGCGTCGACAGCCGGCGTCAAGGGAATGTTCTTGCCGCCGCGGCGAGAAGCCGCCGAACACCACCGAATGAACGGCGCCGATGCGGGCGCAGGCCTGCATCGCAATCACGCCCTCGACCGACATCGGCATATAGATCAGGACGCGGTCGCCCTTCTTGATGCCTTGCGCCTTCAAGGCGTTGGCGAACTGGGCAACACGGGCCAGCAGTTCCTTGTAGGTCACCTTGCTGACCTGACCGCCGTCGGCTTCGAAAATTATGGCGACCTTGTCGCCGAGGCCGGCTTCGATGTTGCGGTCAAGGCAGTTGTAGGAGACGTTCAGCGTGCCATCGGCAAACCATTGATAGAAAGGGGCCTTGGAGTCGTCCAGCGACTTGGTGAATACCTGCTTCCAACTGACATGTTCCCTGGCCAGCCGCGCCCAGTAGCCGGAATAATCCTGATCGGCTTCCTTGCACAGCGCCTCGTAGGCGGCCATTCCGGAAATGGTCGCTTTCTTGACCACGGCGTCGGACGGGGGAAATACACGACTTTCCGTGACGTTTGATTCGATGCTGGACATTGATACCTCTCCTCTCGCATGTAACCGGATGAAATCCGGACGACTTTAAGCTTCTGCCGCATTGGCCGGGCGTAGCCTTTTGCTGCCTGGACAAGAAATCACTGCCGGCAATGGCTGCGCTTGCCAGTTCCGCCGATTTTAGGTGGTTCCGGATTAAAGCGAAAGAGCCTTACATGCGACTTACGCTGCCGGCGGACATCAGCCCCCGGCTCCTGGGTTAAGATTGCTGCTCCGCACCACTCAAGCACCTGCCCGCGGCCCCGCTCTACCTCGGCCTGATCGTCGCCCAGGGCGTCTATGTGTACCAGTTCATGCTGGAACTGGCCCATCTGGTGACCAAGGCCGGGACGCTGACCGATTCGGAAGTCATGCTCATCGTGCTGGGACTGATCGACGTGGTGATGATCGCCAATCTGCTGATCATGGTCATCATCGGCGGCTATGAGACCTTCGTTTCGCGTCTGGACCTGGAGGAGCATCCGGACCAGCCGGAGTGGCTCTCGCACGTCAATGCCGGCGTGCTCAAGGTCAAACTGGCAGTCGCGCTGATAAGCATTTCCTCTATCCACCTGCTGCGCACTTTCATCAATGCCCCGCATGTCGAAGACCGCGTCATCATCGCCCAGGTCGCGATCCACATCGCCTTCCTGTTTTCAGCCATCGCCATCGCCTACACGGACAAGATCATGATGCAGACTCTTGTCGCCGGAAAACACTAAACCACCATCGGAGCTTTCATGACCACCATCCGCCAGGACGACCTGATCCAGTCCATCGCCGACGCCTTCCAGTTCATCAGCTACTACCATCCGCTCGATTACATCCAGGCCCTCGGCGCTGCCTATGATCGCGAAGAATCGCCGGCAGCGAAGGACGCCATCGCCCAGATCCTGACCAACAGCCGCATGTCGGCGGAAGGCCACCGCCCCATCTGTCAGGACACCGGCATTGCGTTGGTATTCCTCAAGGTCGGCATGCAGGTGCAGTGGGATGCCACGCTCTCGGTGCAGGAAATGGTCGATGAGGGTGTGCGCCGCGCCTACGGCAATGCCGACAATCCGCTGCGCGCCTCGGTGCTCGCCGACCCCGCCGGAACACGCAAGAACACCAAAGACAACACGCCGGCGGTGGTGCATTACGAAATCGTGCCCGGCCATCACGTCGAAGTCATCTGCGCCGCCAAGGGCGGCGGCTCGGAGGCCAAGGCCAAGTTCGCCATGCTGAACCCCTCCGACGACCTGGTCGACTGGATCCTCAAGACGGTGCCGACCATGGGCGCCGGCTGGTGCCCGCCCGGCATCCTCGGCGTCGGCATCGGCGGCACTCCGGAAAAGGCCATGCTGCTGGCCAAGGAAGCCATCATGGCACCGGTGGACATCCAGCAACTGAAGGCACGCGGGGCGAAGAACCGGGCCGAGGAACTGCGCCTTGAACTTTACGAAAAGATCAATGCGCTTGGCATCGGCGCGCAGGGCCTCGGCGGCCTGACCACCGTGCTCGATGTCAAGGTGCTCGACTACCCCTGCCACGCCGCCAACCTGCCGGTGGCGCTGATCCCCAACTGCGCCGCGACGCGCCACATCCATTTCCACCTGGACGGCTCCGGCCCGGCGAAACTGACGCGCCACATCCATTTCCACCTGCACGGCTCCGGCCCGGCGAAACTCGAGCCGCCCAGTCTCGAAGACTGGCCCAAGGTGACCTGGCAGGCCGATGCCGCCACGGCTACGCGGGTGGACCTGAACAGCCTGAGCAAGACGCAGGTCGCAGCCTGGACACCGGGCCAGAAACTGCTTCTGAACGGCAGGATGCTGACCGGCCGCGATGCCGCCCACAAGCGCATTGCCGACATGCTGGCGAAGGGCGAGAAACTCCCCGTCGATTTCACCAATCGCGTCATCTACTATGTCGGCCCGGTCGATCCGGTGCGCGATGAAGTGATGGGCCCCGCCGGCCCCACCACGGCGACGCGGATGGACAAGTTCACGCGCATGATGCTGGAGCAGACCGGACTGATTTCGATGATCGGCAAGTCCGAGCGCGGCGCGGTCGCGATCGAGGCAATCAAGGACAACAAGTCGGCCTACCTGATGGCCGTCGGCGGCGCCGCCTACCTGGTCGCCAAGGCGATCAAGTCAGCCAAAGTGGTGGGCTTTGCCGACCTCGGCATGGAAGCCATCTACGAGTTCGAGGTGAAGGACATGCCGGTCACCGTCGCCGTCGACGCCCTCGGCACCTCGGTGCACATCACGGGTCCCGCGGAATGGAAGGCAAGGATAGGCGGGATTCCGGTCAAGCAGGCCTGAGCGTACTAAACTGAAGTTTGGCTGATCCGAACCCGAGTTTCTGCTCTGATTCAATAAGTTGCCGTTGAATCGCGGTTTGGTTTTCTGACTACGGCCGAATCGCCTGAATCAGCGCAAGCGCATGTTGATGCTTCGGGTTGGCGGTAGTGGTGATCTCAAAGGTAGGTGCGTCGGCCCCGGCGCTGGGTGTGCGACAAGTATTGCGCACGATGGTGGCGAGCTCGGCCATCAAGGTAGCAAAGCTGTGTGCGGGAGTGCCATCGATCAGGACACGACTGGCGGCCGTGGTT
>JAPLRA010000069.1 GCA_026399445.1 Sulfuritalea sp. | reverse complement strand
TCGCTCAGAATACGGTCGAGGTGAGCATTCAGGACTATCGCTTTTCACCGCCGGACGTTCGCATCAAAGTCGGCGATGCGGTGAAGTGGATCAATCGCGAGAAGCGCACCAGCCACTCGGTGTTGTTTCCCGCAGAGGGTGGACGCGAGTCGGATCGGGTGTTTCCGGGCGAGAGCTGGCAGCGGATTTTCACGGAGCCGGGGACTTTCGCCTATCGCTGTGGTCCGCATGAAGAAATGAGGGGCAGTGTCGTTGTCGAGTAGGCTGGGGCGCACCCATCTCATGGCGCTGCTGGTAACCTTCACCTCTTGCGCGGCGACGGGCGCGCTTGCGGAGCCTTCGGCGGCCCGACAGAAGGAACTGGTGAACCTCGTACGGCAGGATTGCGGTTCCTGTCACGGCATGACCTTGCGGGGAGGGCTGGGGCCGCCGTTGTTGCCGGCGACGCTCGCTGACAAGCCGGCTGACGGTCTGGTGGCGACAATCATCGGTGGGCGTACGGGTACGCCAATGCCGCCGTGGCACCGTTTCTTGACTGAGGATGAAGCACAATGGATCGTGGCGAAGCTGATGGCCGGGTTTCCTGAATGAAGCAAACGATGCGGTTGATTCTGCTTGGACTTTGCACCGTTTTGCTGGGCGCGTGCGGCGGCATGCCCTTGCGCGGCACCGGCGACCTCGGCCTCATTATCGAGCGTGCCAGCGGCCATGTGACGCTGGTGAATACCAGCAGTCGTCAGCCCTATGCCCGGATTGGCGGTTTCGGCGATCTCTCCCATGCTTCCGTCGTGTATTCACGCGACGCCCGCTACGCATTCGTCTTCGGCCGCGACGGCGGCCTTTCCAAGGTCGATCTGCTCGAAGCGCGCATCGTCAAGCGGGTCATGCAGTCGGGCAACGCCATCGGCGGCTCGATCTCGCAGGATGGCCGCATTGTGGTGGCGCAAAACTACACGCCGGGCGGCATCAAGGCCTTCGACTCGGAAACGCTCGAACTGCTGTCCGAAGTGCCCGCTGAATATGCGCCGGGGCATTTCTCCAAGGTGGTTGGTCTGGCCGATGTGCCGGGCAACAAGTTCGCCTATGCGCTGTTCGACGGCGGCGAGATATGGGTCAGCGATTTTTCCGACCCGAAGAAGCCGGTGACGAAACGGTATCCGGCCGGCCTGCAACCCTATGACGGACTGGTCACTCCGGATGGGCGTCATTACCTTGCCGGCCTGTTTGGCGAGGATGGCGTCGCGCTGCTAGACCTGTGGCAACCGGAAAAGGGTACGCGCAAGATTCTTGAGAAATATGGTCGCGGCGAGGAAAAGCTGCCGGTGTTCAAGACCGGACGGGTGGCGGTCAAGGGCCAGCCGGTATTCGTGATCGCCAGCCCGGACGGGCGCCAGATCTGGGTTAACTTCGCCTTCCCGGACAACGGCTGGGTGCAGGTCATCGACACGCTGACGGCGAAGGTGATACAGAGCCTGCAGCCGGGCAAGGCGGTGTTGCACATGGAGTTCACGCCGCGCGGCGAGGAGGTCTGGTTGTCGGCGCGCGATGACAATCGTGTCGTCATCTATGACACGAAGTCTTTCCGGAGCCTGGGCAGTCTTCCCGCCGACGCGCCGTCCGGCATCTTTTTCACCAGTCGCGCGGCGCGCATCGGATTCTGATGATGGACTCACCCTACACGCCGCTTGAATTCGCCCTGCTCAACGACTGGCAGCGCGACTTCCCCATCACCGCGCAGCCATTCGAGCAGCTTGGCGGGAAACTCGGCGCTGGCGAGACGGCGATTCTCGATACGTTGAAGCGCCTTCACGCGCGTGGCGCCATCAGCCGCGTCGGTGCGGTTTTCGCGCCGCGGCGGGTGGGCGCCTCGACGCTGGCGGCGCTTGCCGCCCCTCCCGAGCGGATCGAGGAGATTGCGGCTCAGGTCAGTTCGCGGCAGGAAGTGAATCACAACTATCGACGCGAGCACCATTTCAACCTCTGGTTCGTTGCCACTGCCGCCGATCAGGCTGCGCTCGCGGATGTGCTGAACGCCATCGCACGCGAAACCGGCTGCGCCGTGCTCTCATTTCCGCTGGAGCAGGAATATCACATCGACCTCGGCTTCGATCTCAAGTCGCCGCACAAACATCACGACCAGATTCCGAGTACCCCTGTACGCGAGCCGGACGCCGTCGAGAAGAGCCTGATCGCCGCCCTGCAATCGGGCCTTGAGCTGACGACGCGCCCGTTCCAGCGCCTCGGCGAACGTGTCGGCATGGGCGAGACCGAAGTGCTGTCGCGGATCGCGGGCTGGCTCGACGAGGGGCTCATCAAACGCTTCGGCGTGGTCGTGCGCCACCATGAGTTGGGCTATCGCGCCAATGCGATGGTGGTATTCGATGTGCCGGACGCAGACGTCGACCGAATCGGCCGCAAACTGGCCGCGGAGGACGGCGTCACGCTGTGTTATCGACGTACCCGCAGCATGCCGCAGTGGCGCTACAACCTGTATTGCATGGTGCATGGCCGTTCGCGCGAGGAAGTGCAGCCGGTGATCGAGCGCCTGAGCCGGCTGGCGGACCTTCCGGCTCAGGCATTGTTTTCGACGCGGCGCTACAAGCAGTGCGGCGCGCGCTATTTTGCGGAAACCTCCTTGCCCGGCGAATCGTCGAACGGATCGATCAATGCGTGAAGCCGCCGCGCTGGGCGAGGCGGCCAATGGAGTGCTCGACGAGACCGACAGGCGGCTGATCAACGCCTTGCAGGGAGACTTTCCACTGGTCTCCGAGCCCTACCGCCAAGTCGCGGAATCGCTGGGCTTGAGCGAGGCTGAGGTGCTGCAGCGGCTTGATTCTCTCCTCGAACGCCGGGTGCTGACGCGCTTCGGCCCGATGTTTCAGATTGAGCGGGCCGGCGGCGCTTTCGTCCTGGCCGCGATGCGCGTCCCCGAGGCCGAGTTCGAGCGGGTGGCGGCACAGGTGAATGCCTTTCCTGAGGTCGCGCACAACTATCGCCGCGAGCACGCGCTCAACATGTGGTTCGTCCTCGCCACGGCGACGCCGCAGGGCATCCCCGATGCCATTGCCGCAATCGAGGCGGCTACAGGCTTGCCGGTGTTCGCTTTTCCGAAAGAGCGCGAATACTTCGTGGAGATGAAGCTGCGTGCCTGAAGCCAACCGCGAAGCCGAGCTCGACGCCACCGACCGGCGCCTGATCGTTGCCACGCAAGGCGGATTGCTGCGCGTAGCGCGCCCGTACGACGTGATCGCCGAACAACTGGGCATTCCCGCCGATGAGGTATTGCGGCGCTTGCAGTGCATGCTCGACAGCGGCGTGATTCGTCGCATCGGCGCCGTGCCCAATCACTACGCCATCGGCTATACGGCCAATGGCATGTCGGTATGGGACGTCGATGACGAGCGTATCGATGAACTGGGTGTAGCGGTCGGCGGCCTGGAATTTGTTACGCACTGCTATCGGCGTCCGCGCCGGCTACCCGACTGGCCCTACAACCTGTTCGCCATGGTGCATAGCCAGAACCGGAAAGAGGTTGCCGCCCGTGTGGCGGAGATTGCGCTTCTGCTGGGGGATGCCTGCCGGGCGCATGACATTCTGTACAGCACCGCAATCCTCAAAAAAACGGGTCTCCGCATCGCGGGGTGAGGGCGGACGCCGGCGAAGCCGGTTCTTACTGTTGTTGTTCCTGGATCGAGGTGATGTAGGCGAGGATGTCCTGCATGTCTTCTTCCTTGAGCGCGTTGAGCATGCCGCCGACGTCTTCTTCGTCGTGAGGGCGTTCACCCTTTACGTACTTTTCCATCTGGCGCTTCAGGTAGCTGGTGTACTGACCGACCAGCATCGGGAACATGCCGCGTCCCATGCCCGTCTTGCCGTGGCAGGTCACGCACTTCTTCTGGTAGATCGCTTCACCGTTGGTCAGGTTGCCGGTAACGCGTGGAATGATCATGACGCGCTCGGTCAGCGTCAGTCTGGTCAGTGCATCGTCGCTGTCCTTGAAGACCGGCCACTTGGTGGGAAGTTCGATCGACGCCAGGTAGGCGGCGACATCCTTGATGTCTTCGTTCGGCAGTTCCCGTTCCTGGGTGTAGGGATACATCGGGATGTTCACCCGCGTGCGGGTACGAAACGCCTTGAGCTGGGACTCGAGGTACTTGACTTGCTGACCGGCGAGGCGCGGGTACTCGCCGCGCGAACCGCCTTGTCCGAGCTCGCTGTGGCAACCGGCGCACGTGCTGTTGATCTCCTTGCCCTTTTCAAGGTTCTGGGCACAGGCGAAGCCGCCGACACCTAGTGTCAGCAGCGCCAGCAGAAAACGTATTCTCATTACTTCAATCCATGAACAGGGTGATGCGACGCATTGTCGCAGTCGCGGAGCGCGTTTTTCCTCGGTCGATACCGGATAATTCGCCCGTGGCAAATTTTACTACTGCCGAAAGCAGTTCCAATCTCCACCTCAATTTCCGCCGCACGCTGACGCTGCGCTGGTGGTTGCTGGCGGCCGTGGCGATCGCCGTATCGTCAGCGCCGACTTTGCTCGACATTTCCCTGCCGCAACTCTCCATGTTCGCCGTGGCCGGACTGATGGCGGGGTTCAATGCCTATCTCCAGTGGCGCGCGCCGGCGGATAAGTCCGTGGGCGCCAGCGAACTATTTGGTCAGCTGTGCGTAGATCTGATGGCGCTGGCGATCCTGTTGTATCTGTCGGGCGGCGCCGCGAATCCGTTGATTTCCCTGCTGCTGGTGCCGGTCGCCGTTGCCGCTTTGTCTTTGCCCGGAAGGTTTACCGCTGCCGTTGCGCTGCTGGCAGTCGGACTCTATTCCTTGCTGATGTGGCAGTTCCTGCCACTGTCGGTGGGCGATGCCGAGCGTGCGGCGCGCCTGCACCTGGCAGGCATGTGGCTGACGTTTGTGGTGTCGGCAACCATGATCGCGTGGTTCGTGGCGCGCATGACGGCTTCGATCCGTGAGCGCGATAGCCGGCTCGCTGCGGCCCGCGAGCAGGCGCTGCGCGACGAACGCGTGGTGGCGCTCGGCGCTTTGGCCGCCGGCGCCGCTCATGAACTGGGGACACCACTGGCGACCATTGCCGTGGTGGTCGGCGAGCTGGAACGGGAGACTTTCCCGGATGCCGAGGTGAGGGATGATCTGGCGCTGATCAGGGAACAAGTGACCATCTGCAAGGGCATCATCAGCGGCATGGCGGCACGGGCGGGCGCGCTGCGGCCGGAGCAGCTTCAACTCGTGGATGCCGGTGCCTGGCTGCAGTCTCTCCGCGCACGCTGGCACACTATGCGGCCGAGGGCTGCCAGCCGCCTGACGCTTGAGGGCATCGCCCCACCGCCCGCCATTGCTGTCGAGCCGACCCTGGAACAGGCCGTGGCCAGTCTGCTCAACAATGCAGCGGACGCCAGCGATGCGGAAATTGACATCAGGCTCGTCTGGGACGATGCAGTCGTGAGGGTATTGATCAGGGACAACGGCCCTGGATTCCCGGACGACGTGCTGCGTCAGGCGGGCCGAATCCCCTTGTCTTCGCATGGCGCCGGCGCCGGCATCGGCCTGCTGCTGGCATTTTCTGCCATCGAGCGATTGGGTGGGAGAATTTTTTTGGATAATCCGCCCGGTGGCGGAGGCCGCGTCAGCATCGAATTGCCGGTCGCTGGCAGGGGAGGGATTCGGCAAGGACCGAAAGTGAAATGAGCGAACGCATACTGATTGTCGAGGACGACGATACCTTCAATGCAACGCTGTTGCGCGCATTGAAACGACGTGGCTACGAAGCGCTGGCAGCAAAGAGCGCGCCGGCCGCGCTGGATATCGCGCAATCAACACTGCCGGACTGGGTCGTGCTGGATCTGAATCTCGACGGCGCATCGGGGCTTGTATTGATCCCGCGTTTGCTGGCGATCAATCCTGCCTGCCGGATTGTCATTCTGACCGGCTACGCCAGCATCACCACGGCGGTCGACGCCATCAAGTGGCCAAGCCTGTCGACGTTGACACGCTGCTGCGGGCATTTGGCCACATACTTGAGGCCTATGAGAGTTCGCGCGAGGTCAGTACGGCGGCAGTGGTCTCGCCGGTGCCAATGTCGGTGGATCGCATGGAATGGGAACACATCCAGCGCGTGCTGCGGGAGCACAAGGGCAACATATCAAGCACCGCACGGGCGCTGAACATGCATCGGCGCACCTTGCAGCGCAAGCTTTTGAAGCGGCCGGCCAAACAATAGGTTTGCGGCAGGTCATCCGGAGTGGCTTTGCCCGCGTCGTTTGCGGGCTTAGCCCACTCCGCAGGGGCATCATCAGTGGCTGACGTCGAAGCGGTAGGGCACCGCAATCCGCTGCCGGTCTGTTTCGACAATGACCGTTGCCACCCAGGTCATGCCGCCGGACACGCAGACCGGGAGCGAGGCATCGCTTGCATAGCGTCCGGGGCTGGCGGCAGTGAGTTCGCTCCGGTTGTAGCCCATGTTCATGCTGGCGCCGGCGAAATCCACTTCGACTTTTCTCGGTTCGATCCCACTGACAGTTACCTCGACACGCAAGGGCTGCAGAAAGGGTATCGGCCGCGGTGTGATGGAAAACTCCAGATACCCCCCCTGTGGCAGGGTCGCCGGGCAGGCTCGTCGCTGCAAGTCGCAACCCGGTTCCGCCGTGCCCGTTACATCCGCCTTGGGCAGCAGCAACGGCGAAAACCGTTGCCCGATCAGGGCGATGGCAATCAACGCGACGATCATCGCCAAGTTGACCAGGTGAGATTTGCCGAATTTCAAGGTGCCACCTCTTCGTCGCCTGCTATGTCTTCATTCAGGGACTTGATGCGTTGCGCCATTTGATTCATATCAAGTTCCTGAGGGCCTGTTTTGGGTTAAATGTGCGGCATATTGTCGCAGCGGCGAGTTGTCGCAGCGGTGATCAGGTAGCAAGGACGCATCGGAAGCTGTGCCAACGCAGTATCAACCGGAATGGGAGTGACAAATATGAAGAAGTTTAACAAGCAAGCCACCTCGCTGCTGCTGGCAGCCGGCATGGGGCTGGCGGCGACCGCAGCCTGGTCGGCCGACAACCTGGCCGATGTGCTGAAAGCGCGCGGTTTGAGTCAGCAGGATCTGCTGGCGGCAGCCAAGACCTACGTGCCCACCGGCAAGCGCGATGAGTTCGTCACCTTCAGTTCGGGCGGTCAGTCCGGACAGGTCATCGTCTACGGCATTCCGTCGATGCGCATTCTGAAGTACATCGGCGTGTTCACGCCGGAACCCTGGCAGGGCTATGGCTTCGACGAGAGTTCGAAGAAGGTTCTGGCTGGCGGCCGCATCGACGGCAAGGACATCACCTGGGGCGATACGCACCATCCGGCGGTTTCCGAAACCAACGGCGAATATGACGGCCAGTTCCTGTTCATCAACGACAAGGCCAATCCGCGTCTTGCCGTCATCGACCTGCGCGACTTCGAAACCAAGCAGATCGTTGTCAATCCGGTGTTCAAGTCCGAGCACGGTGGTGCTTTCGTCACCACCAATACCGAGTATGTGATCGAGGCCGCCCAGTATCCGGCGCCGCTCGAGAACAAGAAGTTCTACCCGCTCGAGGAAATGAACGAGAAGTATCGTGGTGGCGTCACCTACTGGAAGTTCGACCGCAAGGAAGGCCGCATTCTGCCCAACGAGTCTTTCTCGCTTGAGCTGCCGCCTTACTGGCAGGATCTGTCCGACGCCGGCAAGGGCCCATCCGAGGGCTGGTCGTTCACCAACTCCTTCTGTTCCGAGCGTTACGTCGGTGGCATCGAGAAGGGTCGCCCGCCGTATGAAGCCGGTTGCTCCGCCAAGGACACCGACTACCTGCACGTGATCAACTGGAAGAAGGCGGTCGAGCTGGTCAAGGCAGGCAAGGCCAAG
>JAPLRA010000229.1 GCA_026399445.1 Sulfuritalea sp. | reverse complement strand
TCTGCCGATTTTCCGACACTTCTGACTTGTTCGCGTCATTCGCCTGAACCTGCTCGTAAAGGTTCACAGTGTTAAACAAATATATATCCCAAATTATCTTGTTTAATTCTGTGACCCAATTCTGGCTACCCCCAACTATCCACCAACACTTGACGGTCGTACAGACAGGGGCCGCCCCCCCTCTGTTACGGCTTGTTGAGCATTGTTCGCCGCAACCGTAGCTGCCGATGTTGTCGATGTTGTCGACGACTGGAAACAGGTCGTGGTGCCGTCTCCGCACCGCAAACCGCTACGATGCTGACTTGTAGCGAGATCAGATCCAACGTTGTAACCAACCCCTGGACCGCCTACCCCTTGAAAAGTTGTGTCGCTGGTGGCGTAAATGCGGATCGAACCAGCGTATGGGCCGCCCTGATCTTCTCTCAATAGGTAATTCGTCCCAAAATTCAGGTAGCGCCCCACGCCATGAATCACGTCCAAGCGATTGGTACCATCAAGCAGGGTTAAAACACCATTAATATTGACGTCCCGGTAGGCTCTCAGCTGCAACGCGCCAGCCCCAAAATCAATGTTGTCGTTCACATTGATATCGCCATGGCCAGTGCCGGTTCCTGCGCCGCATCCGGCCACGTTGGTGCAGGTCGCGTTGCTAGCGGTAGTCTCAATGGTCACGGTCGTGCCATTCGCTAGCGCTGCTGTCAGTGCCGCTCCCGTGATATCCCCGCCGCTCGCCGCCACCGTGAAGTCATAGGGATCGAGCAACCATTGCCCGGCGCTGCCGCGGGTGGCTCTGGTATTGATCGTTGCACTATCACGGATGGCCAGATGCGCGGCACTGGTCTCGATGAAGCCGCCGTCGCCGGAGACGCTGCCGCCCTGGGCGCTCCAGATGCCGTCCACGAGGGTGCGGCCATCCGGGTTGGTGAGATCGGCAATCGCGGTGATGGCGCCGCCCTTGCCGTTGGCGCCGGCATTGGCGCTGAGGGTGCCGGTATTCTCGATGGCGGAGCTGGCCGTGATGCGGATCACACCGCCATCGGCCGTGATGCCGTTGGCTTGTACCAGGCCGGTGTTCACCACCTCGCCGAGCAGGCCGTTGGCCGACTGGGCAGAGAGAATTACCGTACCACCGTCCACCTGAATCAGATGCGCGTTGCCGACCAGCGTGGCAATGCTGGCTTTCTCCACTTGTATATCAACCAGGTCTTGCCCGGTCAGATTGAGCGTTACCGCTTCCCCGCCGGCCAGAGCGACCGTACCCAGCGTGGCGGTGATGATGCCTTCGTTGCGCACTTCGGGGGCGAGGAGGGCCACGTAGCGGGCGTTGATCTCGCCCTGGTTGAGCACGCTGCCGGTGGCGCCGTCGCGGCTGAAGCGGTAGTTGCCGGCGAGGAAATCCTTGTCGCCGAGGCTGAGGGTGGAAGCCACCAGACCGCCCACGTCGACCCTGGCACCCTGGCCGAAGATGACGCCGCTGGGGTTGATCAGGAACACCTGTCCATTGGCACTGAGGCGCCCGTAGATGGAGGAGGGGTCGCTGGAGAGCACGCGGTTCAAGGCCACGGAACCGGCACCGGGCTGGTTGAAGGTGACGGCGGCATCGCTGCCGATGTTGAAGGTGTTCCAGTTGAGGATGACCTTGTCGGTGGCCTGCGTAATGGTCATCCGGCTGCCGGCCTGCGCGATGCCGGCGCTGCCGGCCACGACCTGCCCGCCGGTGGGCAGAGCATTGGCGGGGGGGGCGGCAAAGGCCGCCGGCGTGGCGTGCAGAAGAAAGGCGCCGATGGCGGCCGCCAGAGCGGCATTATGGTCGGCGCGGCGAGCGGGCCGTGTGGCATGGGATGTCGTGTTCATCATCATTCCCTTAGAAGTTAGCGACCAGACCGACCCAGATGCGCGCAGTGAGGTGGCGACTGTCGGCGTCGAGCCCGTTGCAGTCGCGTCCGGGGTTGCTGCCCAGCGGCGCGGCGAAGGTCGCATTCAGGGTGCTGCTCTTGTTGATCTTCCAGTCGATGCCGGCCCCCGCTGCGGACAAGGCGTAGGTGTTTTTCAGTTGCGTGTTGCCGGCGTTCCAGCCGGTCCAGGTGTTCTTGTTGAGCTTGATCTCACCGTAATCGACAAAGAGTTTGGCGCTGAGCCCATCGTTGATCGGACGCAGGAGGTTGAGCGACAGCAGCCAGCCTTCGTCACCGGCCGCTTCGCCGACCGGATAGGCGCGTACGCCATTGGGACCACCCAGCGAGAACCGCTCGCTGGAGTCGAGGTTGCCATCAGCGAACTGGCCGCGCAGGCTGGCGGCCAGATTCCACGAGCCGGGCAAGGCCATCATGTGGCCGGCATACCATGAAACCTTGGTGTGCCCGCCGTTGGTCTGGCGGCCGGCCTGATCTTGCGCCAGAGCCGCCGCATTGCCGGCCAGATCGGCATCGACCACGCTCAGGCTGGCGCCGTAGCTGCTCACGCCCGCAAGCTGGCGGCTCGCGCGCCAACCGGACACGCCGACGCTGCCGACGGTAACGCTGCGGTTGCCGGTTTCCGCGCCGGAGGCGTGATCTTGCAAACGCTTCTGGTTGAGGCTGCCGGTCAGGGTGAACTGACTCTCGGTCAGCCGTTCCAGGGGGTAGCTGGCGGATGCGCCGAAGGTGTCGGCCGTGCCGTGGCCCTGCAGCGGGCGCAAGGAGGCCTGGGTGAGGCGGTAGTCGAGGTGGGAGGCGTTGATGCCCAGGCGCAGCCCCCGGTCGCCCACGGCGAGGCTGTAGTCGCCGCTGACGAAGGTGATCCCATCCGAACCGCTGAGCAGCAGGCTTGCCTGATCGAAGCGGCCGGTGGGGTTGTTGAGCGTTACGCTGCCGATGCCGTACAGTTCGCCGGTGCCCCGACTGCCGCCGTTGCTCAGTTGCGCGCCCCAGAGCGTCAGCGGAGTCTCGGTGGCCGTGACGAGCAGATCGACCGCACCTTCGTTACCGCCGGGCTTTAGGGCGGTGCGGGCTTGAATGCCGGGCTGCTCGTTGAGGACGTTCATGGCTTCGCCGACGGCGGGCAGGGACAGCGGATCGCCCGGATTGAGGCGCGCCGCGAGGAAGCGCTGGGCGCGCGCCACGTCAATGCGGCTGGTATCCAGTTGGGGGGCAAGCATGAGTGCGCCGAGTTTGCCCTCGACAACGGTAAAGGTGACCGAGCCGTCGGCGTTGTTCTGGGGCGCGAGGAACACGCGAGCCAGGTAGCCCTTCTGGGCGTAGTAACCGATCAGGCGCAGGGCGATCCCCTGCAGTTGCTTGAAACTGTATTCCTTGCCGAGATAGTCGGTAAGCTGCCCCTGCAATTCGCTCTCGGCAATCAGGCTGGCACCGACGATGCGGAAGCTTTTGACGAGGATGCGGGGGCCTTGATCCTGAACGTCGGCGGCGGGTGCTTCAGGGATGAGCGCCGGGCCGGGGACGACCGGTCTGGGCACGGGTGCTTTGGGTTGGTCGCGCAGGATGGAACCGGCGTCCGGCACATCGGCGGCCAGGGCATGGCCGGCGTAAAGCAGCGACAGGGTCAGGGTGAGGAGTGTTTTCATTTTTGCCTCTTGAATACCGGCGGGAACTTCAGCCGTTGTTCGTGCCGGTAGGGTCGATGCGACTCAGGTATCGCAGCCTTACTGTATCTGCCGATGCGCGCGCGAATCTAAGCAAATCTAAGCGCGAGGCTGGAAAAGACCGGTTTCAGCTGATCCAACTCACGGGGCGGATGGGCGCAGGAGGGGGCCAGCGATTGATCCAATATGTTGCAATTTCGTAAGAATCGCAACATATTTGATTGACCTGTTGCCGCTAGCGACATACACTGGGAACGTGTCGCAATATTTGAAAAACTAAACCATGACCGATTGGCGCGCAGACCAGCCCTACAACGACTTGCCACCCTTGCCGCCTGCCGCAGAGCTGGAGACACGCCCGGTGCTCAAGCAGTGCATTGTCGCGCGCGCCGCCTTGGCGGAACTGAAGCAAGCAGCGGAGCTGATTCCCAATCAGGGGGTCTTGATCAATGCGCTGCCGCTTCTGGAAGCACAAGCCAGCTCGGAAATCGAAAACATCGTCACCACGACAGACCGGCTTTTTCAGTCCCAGAGCACCGGCGAGCAAGCCGATCCCGCCACCCGCGAGGCACTGCGCCACAGCAGCGCACTACTGGAAGGCTACCGGGCACTCAAACAAACACCCTTGAACACCCGCACGGCGGAACAGGTTTGCTCACGCATCAAGGGCATCGAGATGCTGGTCAGGCGCGTACCGGGTACGGCACTCGCCAATCAAGCAAGCGGAGAAGTGATCTACACGCCGCCTGTCGGTGAAGATTTGCTGCGGACAAAACTCGCGAATTGGGAACGCTATCTTCATGAGGAACGAGATATCGATCCCTTGATCCGCATGGCGGTTGGGCACTACCAGTTTGAGGCGATCCACCCCTTCACCGATGGCAACGGTCGCACCGGGCGCATTCTGAACAGCCTGTTCTTGATTCAGGAAGACTTGCTGACGCTGCCGATTCTTTATCTAAGCCGCTACATCATCAAGAACAAGTCCGAGTACTACCGCCTGCTGCTGGATGTCACGCGCAGCCAAGCATGGGAGCCGTGGATTATCTATTTGCTGGTTGGCATTGAAGATACGGCACGCTGGACGACGACCAAGATTTCAGCAATCCGTAATCTGTCCGCACTGACCATCACCCATGTGAGACAGGCCGCCCCGAAAATCTATAGCCGTGAGCTGGTCGATTTGATCTTCGACCTGCCCTACTGCCGAATTCAAAATCTCGTAGAAAGAGACATCGCCGGTCGTCAAGCAGCTTCGCGCTATCTCAAGCAACTCGTTGAAATCGGGGTGCTGGAAGAAAGAACCGTCGGACGTGACAAGCTGTTTATTCATCCCAAGCTGATGCACTTGCTGACCCGGGATGACAACGAGGTCACCGCGTATCAAAACGACAAGAAGAAAGCCACAAGGGAGATAGGTGAAAGAAACTGAAGCAACCTGCTCAAATTTCTGAAGAAATCGCCTCAGTTCGCCATCCCGATTTATCAGCGTAATGCAGGCGCACATGTCAGTACTTGGTTTTGCCGAACTGGTGAACCCGGCACCAAGCGCTTCGCATGTCACCTGATCAGTGACTTCACCCTGCTTATTACAAGGTAATCTGCCACAAGGTAATCCGCCTTCTTTCAAGTGAAACCTTATAGTTCAGCGTTTTTGACAATGATGTCTTCGAGCGTTTTTTTACGTCATTACACTGTTTTTCTGCTGAATTATCATTTTGTCGGAGTTCGTACAACATTCCGACCTTGCCGCCTCCTGTCAGGGTCCTGCCTTCCGGCAAAGCGTTTGGCGGCATCTCGGCGGAATAGCCGCACAGGTGCGATCCTTCTGTTGCATATGCCATCGGTGCGGCAAGCAGCAACGCGGCGATGGTGATTGTCGACAGGCAGTTGCGGCTGAACTTGTTCCTGGCCATGAGGATTTTCCTTGGCAATTGAGGGTGAAACAGGCAATCGGTCCAAGTGTGGGGGCAAAAGCGCGCGCGAATCTAAGCAAATCTAAGCGCGGGGATGGAAAAGACCGGTTTCAGCTGATCCAACTCACGGGACGGATGGGCGCCGGGGACTCATTTGCAGTCTTTTGCAGACTGCGTGCCCGAAGAAATCCCGGTGGCGCGCCTTAGCGCGGCGCCACCGCTCCGCAGAACTGGTAGCCCTCGTTGCGCAGGGTCTTGAGCGGCAGGTCGGCGCCGGTGGCATCCACCACCTTGCGCCGCAGACGGTTGATCTGGGTGTCGAGGCGGCGCAGGTCGTAGGACAAGAAGTCTTCACCCAGGGCCGCCACAATGGTTTTCTTGCTGACACTTTTCCCCTGGCCGTCGAAGATGGCCTTGAGCACGGTGTAGTCCTGGGCGCTGAGTTCAATCGGCGGCAGACCCGGCGCAACCAGTTGTTTCTGGTTGCCATCGAGCACCCAGTCGCCGCTGACCCCGCCCAGGTCGAGCCGGCGCGCCAGCGCATCGACAGTGGCGGCGAGGATGTCCATGTCTGTCGTTTTGGTCAGGTAGTGGTCGGCGCCACTTTGCAAACCCGCCACTTTGTCCCGGATAGCCATGCGCGCGGTCAGCACGATGATGCCCAGGCGCAGGTTGTCGCGGCGCAAGCGGGCTATGACGTCCATGCCGTCGCCGTCGGGCAGGCCCAGATCGAGGATGGCGACGAGGTGGCGACCAGGAACAAAACCGCTCTCGAACTCGGCAATGCTGCCCACCGCCTGGACCGCGTGGCCCTGCTTGACGAGAAACTCTGTCAGGTCTTCGCGCAGGAGGCGCTCGTCTTCGAGCAAGATGATGTGTGTCACGGGAGTGAGTCTACGCCCTGCGGCGCCGGCGAATCTAAGCGAATCTAAGCGCCGGGCCAATAAGTGCGTGCTATCGTGCGTTTCTATGTGGCGCCGCCTGAGCTTTTTCCTTTCGCTTGTCCTTGCTCTTTCGCTGCTGACGACAAGCGCGCAGGCACAAACGGTGCCGCTGAGCGCCACCACGCCCCAAGTTAATCTGGTCGGCAAGATGGCCTGGCTCAAGGACGATACCGGCCAACTCGGCATTTCGGATGTCGCCGCATCGGGCGCCTTCAATCCCCTGCCCGGCGAACTCAACCTGAGCTTCACCCCGGCGGCGATCTGGCTGCGTGTGGAAGTGGCGCGCAACCCGTCCGCGCCCGATCACTGGTTGCTGGAGGTCACCAACCCGCTGCATGACGATCTGCGCCTGTATACGCAAGCGGCCGACGGCAGTTTCACCGAGCGTCGCACTGGCGACCACCTGCCGCGCGAACGGCGGGAGATGGATTACCGTCATGCCGTGCTTCACCTGAACCTCGATACTGAAGCGCCACAAACCCTGTGGTTGCGCCTGCAGTCGCGCAACTTCATGTCGGCCCAGGTGCTGCTGTGGCAAGCGGAGGCGTTTCATCAGGCGGTGCGCACGGAGACCCTGTTCTACGGATTGTTCTTTGGGGTTTACTTCACGATTCTGATTTTTCACCTGTTCTTCTGGCGCTGGACGCGTGAGTCGGTGAGCGGCTGGTATGCCATATACGTTGCGTCCAACGGCTTGATTGCGCTGCTGTGGGCTGGTTATTTTCAGCAGTATTCGCATTGGAGCGGCACGCTGAGCGATGCCCTGCTGGGCAGCCTGCTGTGCAGCGCGACCTGGATCGGCACCATGCTGGCCGTGAGGCAGATGGAGTTCGAGCGCGTGCTGCCGCGTGCGCGGCGTGCTTTGGTGATCGGTTCGGCGCTGCTGTCGGCGCTGTTCGTTACCCTGACCCTGACAGCGGGCTACTCCGCGGGCGTTTTGCCGGCGCGCCTGGTTGCGCTGGGCTGGGCCCCGATGCTGATTGCGCTGGCGACATGGTTGTGGTGGCGCGGTCATGCGCCGGCACGGTTTTTTGTCCTGGCATTCGGCTTTCTGATTGCCGGTGGCGTGCTGCATTACCTGCGCTTGCTGGGCTGGGTGGATCCGGGGTTTCTGACCGATTACGGTTATGAGGTCGGCTCGATCATTAACATGATGATCATGAGCCTGGCCATCACCGGGCGTTACAACGACATGAAACGCGAAAAACTCGCGGCCCAGGCGGCGCTGAACAGTTCGTTGGAGCTGCAGGTGCAGGAGCGCACGGTTTTGCTGGTGGGCGAGGTCAGCCGGCGCGAGGCGCTTGAAGTCGATTTGCGCCGTGCGCTGGCGGTGGAGCAACTGGCGTGGCAGCAACAGCAAGATTTTGTGGCCATGGTGTCGCACGAGTTTCGCACGCCGCTGGCGATCATCAATTCCTCGGTGCACCATGTGGCGCAAAGCCTGGATGCCTCGCAGGGCAGGAGCCTTGAGCGCTGCACCAACATCAAGGAATCGGCGCGGCGCATGAGCGACCTGATGGATGAGTACCTTTCGCTTGACCGCGTCGAGAGCACCACCCAGGCCCTGAACCTGACCCTCTGCGATATCAGCGAAGTGGTGGCCGGCGTGGTGGCCGAGTGGCCGTCCAATAGGATTGAGCTGATTGCGACGGCGGTGCCGCCAAGCTTGCAATGCGACTGGAAGTTGTTGCAAGTGGCGTTGCGCAACCTGATCAGCAACGGCTTGCGCCATTCACCGCCCGACGAGCCGGTGCGCTTGTGGGTTCGCGGCCAGCCGGGGGGCGGCGTTTCCATTGAAATCAACGACGCCGGCAGCGGCATCCCCGATGATGAGATTGGGCGGGTGTTTCAGAAATATTTTCGCGGTCGCGGTGCGCTGGACAAAGCAGGTGCCGGGCTCGGGCTCCATCTGGTGGATCGTATTGCGCAGATGCATGGCGGCCTGGTCAAAGTGCAGACCATGCCGGATCACGGCAGCCGATTTACCCTGATACTGCCGGGGTCAGGTTTGCCGTGATGTCTGTCGATACCAGGACTGCTGAGATCACAATCCAGGCCGGTCGGTTTGATCGGTCGCTGCTTCGCCCTCCCTTGACGGGCAGCGACCACGATCGGTGCCGAGCGGCAGCAGTCTGAGTGGAGCGGTTTAGTCCATAGACTGTAAGGCGACTGATGACTTTTGCATGACGAATGGCCGCTGCAAGTCAGATTTCGGGCGCTCCGTCTACGGCTGCTCGGCTAAATCCCGACTTGGCTAACTTTGGTCAGCTTCAACCGAACCGTGGCCCAGAATGTGCTGCCTTGACCTTCTTGACTCACCACACCGGCATCGCCACCCATCAGATTGGCAAGTCGCTTGGAGATGACCAGGCCGAGACCGGAACCACCGTACTTGCGGGTCGCGGAGCCATCCACCTGAGTGAATGCCTGAAACAGTCTGGCCTGTTGTTCGTGGCTGATGCCGATGCCTTGATCTTCGACTTCGATACGCACTAACACGCCCTCGTCATCTTGCTCTACTGCACTAACCCGCACGGTGATCGTTCCTTGGTCGGAGAACTTGCAGGCGTTTCCCAGGAAGTTGAGCAGTATCTGCCTCAGACGAAAGACATCACCCGACAACTGGTCAGGGAAGGTGGCAGGAATTTCACGGATCAGGGTCAAACCTTTCGCCTGAGCGACTATTTC
>JAPLRA010000231.1:3866-5665 GCA_026399445.1 Sulfuritalea sp. | reverse complement strand
AGCTATCTGCCGACGACGCATCGGGCCGTTCGTAGAGTTCATTGACCTTTTGGATGAACTGCTGCGGATCATCCAGCTGATCGATGACGAATCCCATCAATGCCTTGTCGTCTCCCGCAGCCAGGAGGTCTGCCGGAATTCGCCAAAGACCGGCAAACTGCGAGTTGTAGGTGACCACGCGCCTCTGGTCGTCGATGACCAGAATTCCATCGGACGCCGCCTCCAGTGTGGCTCGCTGCAGCGAGAGCGCCACCCGCATCTTGTAATCAGGATCGGGATGGGCAACAGCACCAGCCATATTGAGAGGAGTCCGATGAACCAGGACACTATTGGCTTCCCGACAAAATAGGGTTCCGGCGCCATGCCCAGCATGCTTGACACTACGTAGACGAGCCAGGCCAGCATGTATGCGCCACTGTAGATTGCCCCGGCCCGAATGCTGACGACTACGGAGAGCATCACGGCTATGGCCAGCATGGTTGCGGTGGTGATCGGCGGCAGCCCGCCGAAGATCAGGGCCACCAGGATCAGCCACAAACCACCGGCGAACAACATCAGGGATTTCTGCGGCTTGCCCTTGCGGCTCATCCGCCAGGCGGCAACGACCAACCCGATCAGAATCACGCAGGCAACAGCGGAGGCTGCCTTTCGATAGAAAACGAAAGGCACGCCGACTGTCAGGAAGACGAGTCCCACCGCCAGGAACATGCCGTAGAAGCGATCCAGCAGCTGGATGTTGGATGCCTGATCGGCGTCCGGGCCTGATGACATGGAGAGACTCATGTGCAAGTTGAGAAGCAACGTGCCATCTTACGGCACCCTATGACTTTATTGATACCGGCGAGCCTGCTCGGCGATTTGCGAATGTCCTTCAGTCCGCAACCGCCGCCGTAACCGTCCGGCCCGATAGTACGGTGGCGAACAGCCCGCTGGCAACAATCAGGGTCACCCCTGCCCAGGCTGGCCATGAGAGGGTTTCTCCCCACAGCAGCATGCCAAAGACGCTCGAAAAAACGACCGTGGTGTAGGCAAGGCTGGCGGAGACCAGCGTCTTGCCGCGCTTGTAAGCCGCAGTCATGCAAAGCTGTGCCAGCACCCCGAAGCCTCCCACGCCGACCAGCAGCAGCCAGCCACGGGAATCGGTCTGGTGGAAGGAACCGGAAGCCAGCAACCAGGGCAGTCCTCCCAGCGCCGACAGAACCGAAAAGTAGAACACCGTCCGCCATTCCGGCTCTCCCAACTCGCCCAGGCGCCGCACATTGAGATAGGCGACGCTGGAAACAATCCCCGAGCCCAGTCCAAACGCCGCTCCAAGCCACTGATCGCCGCCGAGCGTGGGCTGCAGCAGGAGTATCACGCCGATGAATCCCGCAGCCAGCGCTGCGTAGAACCCGCGCCGCACAGGCTCCTTCAGCCAAAGCACCAGCAGCAGCGCCAGGAAAAGCGGAGACGTGTAGTTCAGTGTTACCGCCGCGGCCAATGGAATCAGGCTGATGGCCTGGAAATACATCACCAGCGAGACGAAGCCTGACAGCCCGCGTCGGACGTGGGTTCGCGCATGCGGCGTCGCCACGGGAAGCCCGCGCGCCAGAATATAGGAACCGATGAACAGCGTGGCAATGAAGCCCCGCCAGAACACCAGTTCCGCGGCCGAAAACTGCTGGGAGCCGAGTTTGACGCAGACCCCCATGCAGGCAAACAGCAGGCTCGCCGCGATCATCCAGAGTGACTGCATAAGAAAGCAACCCGGGCGCCGGCAGTTGGCCAGCGCCCGTGCCAGTACTCCCGATTCAGCGGTG
>JAPLRA010000231.1:0-3844 GCA_026399445.1 Sulfuritalea sp. | reverse complement strand
GGACCGACTTCGCTGCGTCCCTGCTTCATCAGGGCACGCCGGCCGCGGTCCATGCGTTCGCCGATGTCGTCGTCCTCGATCGCCGTCTCCATGTAGGCGGCCTGCTCGGCTTTGATGAACTCCGGCTCGAACAGGGCGATGTCCTCGGGATAATAGAACTCGACCACATTCAGGGTCTTGTCCACGTCCTGCGGCACCAGGGTCGACACCACCAGCACATGGGGATACCACTCGACCATGATGTTCGGATAATAGGTAAGCCAGATCGCGCCATGCTTCGGCAACTCGCCGTTGTAGTAGTCGAGCACGGCCTTGTGCCAGCGCTGATAGGTGGCCGAGCCCGGCTTCGCCAGGGAAGTGACGCCGACTCTCTGCACCGAATACCAGTCGCCGAACTGCCAGGTCAGATCATCGCAGGTGACGAATCCACCGAGCCCGGGGTGATAGGGCACGACGTGATAGTCCTCGAGATACACCTCGATGAAGGTTTTCCAGTTGTAGTTGCACTGGTGCAGTTCGACATGATCGAGCTTGTAGCCTTCGAAACCGAGTTCACTGGCGACCTTCATGCCGGCCAGATCCGCATTGGCCGAGCGCGGCCCCTTGAACAGCAGCCCCTGCCAGTTCTCGAGCTTCTGCTTGGCGAGATTGAGACAGGGATTGGCCGGAAAATGCGGCGCACCGATCAGTTCGCCGCCGCCATCGTAGGTCCAGCGATGGATCGGGCAGACAATGTTCTTCGCATTGCCGGCACCTTGCAGCATGATCGCCTGCCGATGGCGACAGACATTGGACATCTCGTAGTGGCCGTCGGGCTGGCGTACCACCAGTCGCGCGTGGTCGTGCCACTCCTGCGAGCGATAGTCGTGAACCTCGGGAACCATCAATTCATGGCCGACATAGCCCGGCCCGGCATCGAAGATCAGCTTCTTCTCCTGTTCGAAGAGCTTTTCATCGAAGTACCACTCCACCGGAAACTGCGACGCGCCCGGAGAGAGGAGTGCGCGGGCGCCGACATCAGACATGATTCCCAACCTCCAAGAGGGTTTACCCGGAAACCGGAAATTGACGGGAAGACCCGTCAGGACTGAGATACCGCCGGTATGAAGCCGACGGTATAATTGTAGCCAATTTGACCAGAGGGCGCACCTTAGGCTATTTTTATACTTTTACCTTGCCACTGGTCAGCGCTTCCGGCCAAGGCTTCACTCATGGCCAAACTCCCGACCCCTGCTCCCGACACAGATTCCGCAACCGCCCAACCCCCTTCGTTTGAAAGCGCTCTCACCGAACTGGAGAGCATCGTCACTGCGATGGAGGCCGGTCAGATGCCGTTGCAGGACGCCCTGGACGCCTACCAGCGGGGCGTAGTCCTGTTGCGCCAATGCCAAGAAACGCTGACCGCTGCGGAGCAACAGATACGCGTCCTGGACACAAACGGCCTGCGAGAGTTCGTTCCGGAGACCGGCGCTGAACTGGACGACTGAACCGCTCATGAACTTCTCGACCTGGATGTCCGGCATCCAGCAGCGCACTGAATCAGCACTGGATGCCGCCCTGCCTTCGCTTGGCCTTGCCCCGTCGCGCTTGCACGAGGCGATGCGCTACTCGGTACTCGGCGGCGGCAAGCGTGTGCGTCCCCTGCTATGCCATGCCGCTGCCTCGCTTTTTGAAGCGGATCCCGGCGTAGTTGACGCCCCGGCCATCGCCGTCGAACTGATCCATGCCTATTCGCTGGTACATGACGACCTGCCTTGCATGGACGACGACGTCCTGCGTCGCGGCAAACCGACCTGCCACGTCCAGTTTGACGAGGCGACCGCCCTTCTGGTCGGCGATGCCCTGCAGACCCAGGCATTCCAGATTCTTTCCAATCGTCTTGCCGGGATCGCCGCCACCCGGCAACTCGACATGCTGCATCTCCTGGCAGTCGCCTCCGGGTCGCGCGGGATGGCCGGGGGGCAGGCCATCGACCTCGCCGCCGTGGGTGAACAGTTGACGATCAGCGAGCTCGAATTCATGCACATACGCAAAACCGGTGCGTTGATTCGCGCCGCGGTGCTGCTCGGAGCCCATTGTGGTGAAGCCCCGCCTGATGCCCTCGAACATCTCGGGCACTTCGCCAATCGCATCGGGCTGCTATTTCAGGTGGTTGACGATATCCTAGACGCGGAGGCCAGCACGGCAACATTGGGCAAAACCGCTGGCAAGGACGCCGCCCAGAACAAGCCAACCTATGTCAACATCCTCGGCGCCACCGAAGCCAAAGCCATGGCCAGCAAACTCAGACAGGACGCTCACGACGCCCTGGCCCCATTCGGCGAGTCAGCCGCTCGCCTGCACGAACTTGCCGACTTCATTGTCGAGCGGACCTTTTGATGACCTACCCCCTCCTCGACAAGATTGATTCCCCGGCGGACCTGCGGGCGCTGGAGCGCGACCAGCTGCCCCAATTGGCTGATGAACTGCGCGCCTTTCTGCTCGAGTCGGTTTCCAAGACGGGAGGGCATCTTTCGT
Source organism: Sulfuritalea sp. (assembly GCA_026399445.1). Taxonomy (GTDB): domain Bacteria; phylum Pseudomonadota; class Gammaproteobacteria; order Burkholderiales; family Rhodocyclaceae; genus Sulfuritalea. Next base: position 1,327 of record JAPLRA010000231.1, on the reverse strand, counting down.
CCAACCTCGGGACCGTAGAGCTGACCGTCGCATTGCATTATGTATTCGACACCCCCGAGGATCGACTCGTTTGGGACGTGGGTCATCAAACCTATCCGCACAAGGCGCTGACCGGCAGACGCGCCGGCATGGAGCGCCTGCGCATGAAGGATGGCGTTTCGGGCTTCCCGCGCCGAATCGAAAGCGAGTACGACACCTTCGGTGTCGGGCATTCATCAACCTCGATTTCGGCCGCACTGGGCATGGCTGTGGCTGCGCGCAACAGGGGCGAGGAGCGCCGTGTGGCAGCGATCATCGGTGACGGAGCAATGTCTGCAGGCCAGGCGTTCGAAGCCCTCAACAACGCAGGCGTGATCGATGCCAACCTGCTTGTGATTCTCAACGACAATGACATGTCCATCTCGCCGCCAGTCGGCGCGCTCAACAAATATCTGGCGCGCCTGCTGTCTGGAGGCACCTTCAATGCCGCGCGGCGCGCCGGAGAAAAGGTGCTGGCCTCGATGCCCACTGTGCTGGAGTTCGCCAATCGAGTCGAGGAACATGTCAAAGGCATGATCTCGCCGGGCACCCTGTTCGAGGAACTGGGCTTCAACTACATCGGCCCGATCGACGGCCATGACCTCGATGCGCTGATTCCCACGCTGCTCAATCTGCGCAAGCTGAAGGGGCCGCAGTTTCTCCATGTCATAACCAGAAAGGGCCAAGGCTACAAGCTTGCCGAAGCGGACCCCATCCTTTACCACGGCGTCGGAAAGTTTGACGCCGCCAACGGCATTGAGCAGGGCAAGGGATCGGGCCGACCGACTTACACGCAGGTGTTCGGTGACTGGTTGTGCGATCAGGCTCAGGCCGATCCGCGCCTGATTGGCATCACGCCTGCGATGCGCGAGGGTTCCGGCATGGTCCGCTTCGCCAACGAATTTCCCCGGCGCTACTTTGACGTCGGCATCGCGGAGCAGCATGCGGTGACCTTTGCCGGCGGACTTGCCTGCGAGGGCCTGAGGCCGGTGGTGGCCATTTACTCGACGTTTCTGCAGCGTGCCTATGACCAGCTGATACATGACATCGCCTTGCAGAATCTGCCGGTGGTGTTCGCCATCGACCGCGGCGGGCTGGTCGGCGCCGACGGCGCCACGCACAACGGTGCGTTTGATCTTTCCTATCTCACCTGCATTCCCAACATGGTGGTGATGACGCCGAGCGACGAGAACGAATGCCGCAAGATGCTCTCCACCGCCTTCACGCTCAACGGTCCGAGTGCAGTGCGTTACCCGCGTGGCAGCGGGCCTGGGGCGACCATGGAGCCGGGGCTCGAAACCCTGCCAGT
>JAPLRA010000032.1:946-9676 GCA_026399445.1 Sulfuritalea sp. | reverse complement strand
GTAGCGAATACATCTGTGCGCGCTGGAAGGCGCTCATCTTTCCTTCCGGCGAGAGCATGAAGACGCGCACATTGTGCTTGCCGCGCATTGCATATTCCGCCGCCGATCCGGTATCTCCGGAGGTGGCGCCGAGAATGTTGATGGTCTCGCTGCGCTGATCGAGAACGTACTCGAACAGGTTGCCGAGCAACTGCATCGCCATGTCCTTGAAGGCCAGCGTCGGCCCGTTGGACAGTTCCAGCAGATGGAAATCCGGCTCCAGCGACGTCAACGGCACGATGTCCCCGGCCTTGGCCGCATCGCGGCTCCAGCGGTAGGTCTGCGCCGTGTAGGTCTTGTCGCAGATGGCCTTCAAGTCGGCCGCCGGAATATCGGTGATGTACAGGCTGAGAATGCGGAAAGCAAGTTCGGCGTAGGACAAACTCCTCCATTCATCGAGCTGCCCGGCCACCTGCGGATAGATCTCCGGCAGGTAGAGCCCGCCATCCGGCGCCAGGCCGCCGAGCAGGATGTCGCAGAACTCCTGCGGCTCTCCACCGCCGCGCGTCGAGATGTATTTCATGTCAACCCAGTTCTTCCATGCGCAGCCGGATGACTTTCTTCTTCACCACCGGCAACGCTTCGATCTTCGCAATCGCGGCGTCGACGTTCTTCTCGCGGGTGATGTGAGTCAGCATGATGATGTCGGTCTGCAACTCGCCTTCCGCCGGCTCGCGCTGGATCATGGCGGCAGTCGAGATCTGCTGGTCGGCAAGGATGCGCGTTATGTCGGCCAGCACGCCCGGCTTGTCCTCCACCCGCAAGCGCAGGTAGTAGCTGGTCTCCACCTCGGACAGGGGCAGGATCGGCGTGTTCTCGAGCGCATCGGGCTGGAAGGCCAGGTGCGGCACGCGATGCTCCGGATCGGCGGTGTGCATGCGCGTCACGTCGACCAGATCGGCGATGACCGCCGATGCCGTCGGCTCGGCGCCGGCGCCCTTGCCGTAGTACAGCGTGGCACCGACGGCATCGCCCTGCACCAGCACGGCATTCATCGCACCTTCGACGTTGGCGATCAGCCGCTTGGTTGGAATCAGAGTCGGATGCACGCGCAACTCCACGCCTTCCGGACGGCGGCGGGTAATGCCCAGCAGTTTGATGCGATAGCCCAGTTGCTCGGCGTACTTGATGTCATCCGCATCGAGCTGGCTGATGCCTTCGACGTGAGCCTTGTCGAACTGCATCGGAATGCCGAAGGCCAGCGCCGACAGGATGGTGATCTTGTGCGCGGCGTCGATGCCCTCGATGTCGAAGGTCGGATCAGCCTCGGCATAGCCGAGGCGCTGTGCCTCCTTCAGAACCACGTCGAAGGGCAGACCCTTGTCGCGCATCTCCGAAAGAATGAAATTGGTGGTGCCATTGATGATGCCGGCGATCCACTGGATGCGGTTGGCTGTGAGCCCCTCGCGCACCGCCTTGATGATAGGGATGCCGCCGGCCACCGCTGCTTCGAAGGCGACCATCACCCCCTTCTCATGTGCCGCGGCGAATATCTCGTTGCCATGCACCGCCAGCAAGGCCTTGTTCGCCGTCACCACGTGCTTGCCATTGGCGATGGCTTTCAGTACCAGTTCCTTGGCGATGCCGTAACCGCCGATCAGTTCGACGACGATGTCGATCTCGGGATCGGTCACCACCGCGAAGGCATCGTCAGTCACCTGGGCCCTGCCCGCCGTGACTTGCCGCGCCAGTTCCAGATTCTTGTCCGCCACCTTGGTGATGCGGATCGGACGCCCGGCGCGACGGGTGATCTCCGCTTCGTTGCGCGCAAGAACGTTGAAAGTTCCGCCACCGACGGTGCCGATGCCGAGCAGTCCTACATTGATGGGTTTCATTTAAGGTTTTTCCTGAATGAGAAAGCCGGGATCACCAGACCTTCCCGAAAGTAGAAGCGATGCGCCTCGGTCCGCTGGGTTCCCGAGTCGAGTGCCAGCACGTCGCATTGCATTTCCTGCGCACGCCGTTCCAGATGCCCGAGCAGCGTCTTGCCGATGCCACGCGAGCGATGCGTCGCATCGGTGACCAGGTCGTCCACGTAGAGCCGGCGGCCCTCGTAGGTGTTTTCGATCACGCGCCACACCGCAACGCCGCGCACTGCCTCGCCTTCGGTCGCCACACTCATGCGCGCGCCGTTGGCAAACACCATGCGCAAACGTCCGGCGTAGTCGGCCGGCAGGCCGGAACGCAACTGGCGATGCACCGGCTCGGCGCGGGCCAGCCACGTCGGTTCGACCACGCTGCCATCACTATCCGTCACCTCGACAACCGGAAACTCAGTTGCCATACCGCTTGCGATAGCCTTCGAGAAAACGTGCGATGCGGGCGATGGCTTCGCGCAAGTCATCCTCGTGCGGCAGGAAGACCAGGCGGAAATGGTCCGGATGCGGCCAATTGAAGCCCGTACCCTGCACCAGAAGCACCTTTTCCGCCACCAGCAGTTCGGCGATAAAGTCCTGATCATCGGTGATCGGGTACATCTTCGGATCGAGGCGCGGGAACATGTACAGCGTTGCCTTGGGCTTGACGCAGGTGACGCCGGGAATCGCCGTGATCAATTCGTGGGCGACGTCCCGCTGGCGGCACATGCGTCCGCCCGGCGCCACCAGGTCATCGATGCTCTGATAGCCGCCCAACGCGGTCTGGATGCCCCACTGCCCCGGAACGTTCGCGCACAGACGCATCGAGGCCAGCATGTCGAGTCCGTCGATGTAATCGCGGGCATGCTTCTTTTCGCCGGAAACGATCATCCAGCCAGACCGGTAGCCGCAGGAACGGTAGTTCTTCGACAGCCCATTGAAGGTAATCGTCAGCACGTCCTCCGACAGGGCCGCGATCGAGGTGTGGGTCACGCCGTCGTAGAGCACCTTGTCATAGACCTCGTCGGCATAGATGATCAGATCGTTCTGCCGGGCGATTTCGATAATTTCCTTGAGCACCTCGTCCGGATATACGGCCCCGGTCGGGTTGTTGGGGTTGATGATGACGATGGCCCGGGTATTGGGCGTGATCTTGGCGCGAATATCGGCCAAATCGGGCATCCAGCCGGCGCCCTCGTCGCACAGGTAGTGGCGCGGCGTGCCGCCGGAAAGGCTGACCGCCGCCGTCCACAACGGATAGTCGGGTGCGGGCAGCAGGACTTCATCGCCGGTATCGAGCAGGGCGTTCATCGCCATCACGATCAGTTCGGATACGCCGTTGCCGATGTAGATGTCCTCGATCGTCACGCCCTTGATGTGCTTCTGCTGCGTGTAATGCATCACCGCCTTGCGCGCGGAAAAGATGCCCTTTGAATCGACATATCCGGCCGCGCTGGGCAGGTTGCGGATCATGTCCTGCTGGATCTCTTCAGGCGAATCGAAGCCGAACGCGGCGAGATTGCCGATGTTCAGCTTGATGATCTTGTGGCCCTCCTCTTCCATCTGCTTGGCGCGGGCCAGCACGGGGCCGCGAATGTCGTAGCAGACGTTGTTGAGTTTGGCTGACTTGTTTACGGGCTGCATGAGCAACCGTCCTTTCTGGTTGATGCCGTCCGGGTCGGGCCGCATCGGTAAATGTATAATGTTACCCAAGCCAATGCTGCACCGCAAATCCAGATTTGATGCGGCTTTCAGCCACCCATTCCGTTGCCACCCGGTTGTCACCTGGTTGTCACCTCAGTTGCCACATTTGTTGCCAAACTCGCGCCCTGAATGAAGCTTCATTCCACCGTCACCGCCGGTCTGCTCGCCATCACCGCCTATGATGCCGGGCGCATCACCGTGAATGGGCGCCCGCTGACGAAAAGCTTCCTCCTGACGCCTCGCCGCCTGATCGAAAACTGGCCGCCGGACTCGGTCGACAGCCTGACCGAAGCCGATCTGCAGGCTGTTGCCGACCTCGACTGCCCGATCGTTCTGCTCGGCACCGGACCGCGCCAGCGCTTTCCCTCCCCTGTCCTGCTGCGCCCGCTGATTGACCGCCGCATGGGGGTCGAGGTCATGGACACCCATGCCGCCTGCCGTACCTATAACATCCTCATGGCCGAAGGGCGCGATGTGGCCGCCGCATTGATCATCGAATGCGCCGCCTGACCGAATTGCGCGGCGGGCCGCTGCTCGCGCTGATTCTGATCTTCACCCTGGCCTGGTTCGGCACGCTGGAGCAGCGCCGCCTGATCAATCCCGACGAGGGACGCTATTCGGAGATCCCGCGCGAAATGGTGGCCACCGGCGACTGGCTGACACCGCGCCTGAACGGCATCAAGTACTTCGAAAAGCCGGCGCTGCAGTACTGGGCGACGGCTGCAGCCTTTACCGTCTTTGGCGAACATCACTGGACCGCTCGGCTCTGGCCGGCCCTGACCGGCTTCCTCGGCATCTTTGCCACGACCTTTGCCACGGCACGCCTGTTTGGCCTGCAAGCCGGCCTGATCGCCGGCGCGGTGCTGGCCGGCAGCCTGCTGTGGAACGTCATCGGCCACGTCAACACGCTGGACATGGGCGTCAGCTTCTTCCTCGCCGCCGCGGTATTCGCGCTTTGCCTGGGGCAACGCGATGATGTGAATTTGCGCGAACCCTCGCCCGAAAGTCGGCGCTGGCAGGACGGCGCCTGGGTACTGCTGGCGCTGGCGATACTCTCCAAGGGGCTGATCGGACTGGTGCTGCCGGCCGCCGCCGTGGTCGCCTATGCGGTGTGGGAGCGCGACTGGGGCTTCATCCTGCGCATCCGACCGTTTCGCGGGCTGATGATCCTGCTGGCCATCACCGCGCCGTGGTTCATTGCGGTCTCGCTGGCCAATCCCGAGTTCGCCCGCTTCTTTTTCATCCACGAGCATTTCGAGCGCTTCCTGACCAAGACCCACGGTCGCTACCAGCCGATGTGGTACTTCATCCCCATCCTGCTGATCGGCATGCTGCCCTGGCTGGGCAGCCTGGTACAGGGCATCGCCGCCGGCTTCCGGCGCGATGCAGGACGACGCTTCCAGCCGCGGCGCTTCCTGCTGGTGTGGGCCGTGCTGGTCTTTGTCTTCTTCTCGGCCTCCAGTTCCAAACTGGCGTCCTACATCCTGCCGATCTTCCCCGCGCTTGCTGCATTGATCGGCGTTCATCTGGCAAGCCATGTCGCGTCGCGTCGCATCGAATGGCATGCCCTGCCTGCCATCGTCATCGGCGCCGGCTGCCTGTTTCTGGTGCCTTACGTCACGCGTTTCGCCAACGAACAAGTCCCCGCGGCACTGTATGAAGCCTATCAACCCTGGCTGTACGCCGGGGCCATCGCGCTGCTGCTGGGTGGCATTGTCGCCTTCTGGCTCGGGCGCAAGGGGCACAGCGTGGCTGTCGTCTTCGCTTTGGCCTTTGGCGGTTTCGCCTTCGGCCAGGGCTTTCTCCTCGGCCACGACAGTCTCGGCACGGTCAATTCGGCACACGACGTCGCTGCAGCGATCGCATCGCAGGTGTCGCCAGACGCGCCATTCTTCAGCGTGAACACCTATGACCAGACGCTGCAGTTCTACCTCAAGCGCACCACCACCATGGTCGCCTATCGTGACGAACTTGGCTTCGGCATCGAGCAGGAGCCGCAGAAGTTCATCCCCGACATCGCCGGCTTTGAAAGCGCGTGGAGCGCCGCCCCCGTCGCCTGGGCATTGATGTCGCCCGCGACGTGGAAGGAAATGAGTGAAAAGGGATTGCCCATGACCGAAGTCGTTCGCGACACCCGCCGCGTTATTGTGAGGAAGCCATGACATGAACGCCCTCAGCTTTTCCCTCGTTCTGGCCGGCGTGCTGCTCAACGCCGCCGCACAGCTGTTCCTGAAGGCCGGCACCAATGCCGTCGGCCATTTCGAATTTCATGCGGACAACATTGTTCCGGTAGGACTCAAACTGGCTTTCCAGCCTTTCATCCTGGGCGGCATGGCCTGCTATGCGGTGAGCCTGGTGATCTGGATCATGGCGCTGTCGCGGGTGCCGGTGTCCATCGCCTACCCGATGTTGTCGATCGGCTACGTGATCAATGCCTTCGTCGCCTGGCAGTGGTTCGGCGAAGCCCTGGCGGCGCAGAAACTGCTCGGCATCGGCTTCATCGTCGTCGGCGTATTTCTGGTGGCGCGGTCATGACGGCTCCGTTTTTGCCCTTCACGCGCCCCTCGATCGATGAGGAAACGATTGCCGAAGTGGCAAACGTGCTGCGTTCGGGATGGATCACCAGCGGACCCAAGGTGCTGGCCTTCGAGGCCGCGCTGTCGGAATACTGCGGCGGCCGCCCGGTCCGCGTTTTTAATTCCGGCACGGCCACCCTGGAAGTCGCGCTGCGCCTGGCGGGAGTCGGCGCTGGCGATACGGTGATTACCACACCTCTGACCTGGGTCGCCACCGCCAACGTGATTCTGGAAGTCGGCGCGACGCCCGTGCTGGTCGACGTGGACCCGATCACCCGCAACATTGACCTCGACCTGCTGGAAGCGGCCATCACGCCGCGGACCAAGGCCATCATCCAGGTCGACCTGGCCGGTCTGTCGGTGGATCGCGACCGGCTTTACGCCATCGCCGGCAAACACACGCTGCGTGTGATCGAGGATGCCGCGCAGTCATTTGGCGCGTCCTGGAACGGCAAGCCGATCGGCCACTCGTTCGGCGACGACAGGGATTTCGTCTCCTTCAGCTTCCACGCCAACAAGAACCTGACAACCTCGGAAGGCGGCGCATTGGTGCTGCCCGCCGACATCGATACCGGTCTGTGCGAACGCCTGCGCCTGCAGGGCGTGCGGCGCTTCCCCGACGGCGGCATGGACGTCGATGTACTGGGCGGAAAGTTCAACCTGACCGACATCTCCGCCACCATCGGCCTCGGCCAGATGAAGCACCTGGCAGCCTTCACCGCCCGCAGGCGCGAACTCGCACGGCGCTATTTTGCCCGTCTCGATCCGTCGCTCGGCTTGGAACTGCCGGTCGCCGATTTCACCAACTGTAACTGGCACATGTTCCAGATCCTGCTGCCCGCGGGCGCCGACCGCGGCAAGCTGGTCGCGGCAATGAAAGAACAAGGCATCGGTGTCGGCGTCCACTACCCCGCGCTGCATCTGTTTTCGCTGTACCGGGCGCTGGGCTTCCGCGAAGGCGACTTTCCCCAGGCCGAGCGCATCGGCGCGCGCACCGTTACACTGCCGCTATTCCCATCGATGCAGGACAGCGACATCGATCGCGTATGCGAGACGCTGACCGCCAGCCTGCCGGAGATCGCATGAGCACACCGAATCTCTCCATCGTCATCCCCGTCTACAACGAAGAAGCAGGCCTCGCCACACTGTTCGCGCGTCTTTATCCGGCGCTCGACGCGCTGGGCGAGAGCTACGAAGTCGTCTTCGTCAACGACGGCAGCCGCGACCGCTCGGCGGCCATCCTGCGCCAGCAGTTCGAGGCGCGCCCCGACGTCACCCGCGTCATCCTTTTTTCTGCCAATGCCGGCCAGCACATGGCCATCATGGCCGGCTTCGAGCATTGCCGCGGCGACATCATCGTGACCCTGGACGCCGACCTGCAGAATCCGCCCGAGGAGATCGGCAAGCTGATCGCCAAGATGCGCGAAGGCCACGACTACGTCGGCAGCATCCGCCGCAAGCGCCAGGACAGCCTGTTCCGCACCTGGGCGTCGAAGGCGATGAACCGGCTGCGCGAGAAGATCACCCGCATCAAGATCACCGATCAGGGCAACATGCTGCGAGCCTATTCTCGCAGCGTGGTGAATGCCATCAACAGTTGCCAGGAAGTCGCCACCTTCATTCCGGCGCTGGCCTACACCTTCGCCCGCAGCCCGGCCGAAGTGGTGGTCGAGCACGAGGAACGTGCGGCAGGCGAATCGAAGTATTCGCTCTACAGCCTGATCCGCCTTAACTTCGACCTGATGACCGGCTTCTCGCTGGTGCCCTTGCAGTGGTTTTCCATGCTCGGTATTTTCGTTTCGCTCGGCTCGGCTGCCTTGTTCGTACTGCTCATCGCACGACGCCTGATCCTCGGCCCGGAAGCCGAAGGCCTGTTCACCCTGTTTGCGCTGATGTTCTTCCTGATCGGCCTCGCCCTGTTCGGCATCGGCCTGCTCGGCGAATACATCGGACGCATCTACCAGCAGGTGCGCCACCGGCCGCGCTACCTGGTTGAAGCGATTCTGGAAAAGAAACAGTGAGCAAGGCCGTCGTTTTCGCCTACCACAACGTAGGCGTGCGCTGCCTGTCCGTGCTGCTGGCCCATGGCGTCGATGTGGTGCGCGTCGTCACGCACCGGGACAACCCGGACGAAACCATCTGGTTCGACAGCGTTGCCGACCTCGCGGCGCGCCACAACATCCCGGTGATGGCGCCGGAAGACCCCAACGATCCCGCCGTGGTCGCTGAACTGGCGGCGCTGCAGCCGGATATCCTGTTTTCCTTCTACTACCGGCTGATGCTGAAGCCGCCGCTGCTGGCCCTGCCCAAACAAGGCGCATGGAACATGCACGGCTCGCTGCTGCCGAAATATCGCGGCCGCGTGCCGGTCAATTGGGCGATCATCCACGGCGAACGGGAAACCGGCGCCAGCCTGCACCGGATGCTGGAAAAGCCCGACGCCGGGGGCATCGTGGCGCAACAGGCTGTGCCCATCCTGCCGGACGACACCGCCCTGGAGGTTTTCAACAAGGTCACCCTGGCGGCCGAAATGGCTCTGGACCGGGCACTCCCCG
>JAPLRA010000032.1:0-913 GCA_026399445.1 Sulfuritalea sp. | reverse complement strand
CCCCGACCTGCTGGCGGGTTGCGCAACTGAAACGCAGCAGAACCTCGCCGCAGGCAGCTATTTTGGCGGCCGCAAGGCCGAAGACGGGCGCATCGACTGGAACCAGACGGCATCCGCAGTGCACAACCTGGTCCGGGCCGTCGCTCCGCCCTATCCCGGCGCCTTCTCGGATACCCCAAAAGGCCGCCTGAAGGTGCTGCGCTCCCTGCATCCGACCGGCGAAACGGGCCCCTACGGCGGCCATCCGACGCTGTTCGCGCGGAACAGTCACCTGTATGCCGAATGCGGCGACGGCAGGCTTTTGCGCCTGCTCGCGGTAGAATTAGATGGTTTACCACTGGCGCCAGCCTCAGCAGACGACCAGATCAACGCAATTTTCGGAACTCCGGCACTCCCCCTGTCATGAAAAAGATACTCATCCTCGGCGTCAATGGCTTTATCGGCCATCACCTCTCCCAGCGCATCCTGAATACGACCGACTGGGAGGTCCATGGCATGGACATGAACTCCGAGCGTGTCACCGATCTGATGCAAAACCCGCGCTTTCATTTCTTCGAAGGCGACATCATGATCAACAAGGAGTGGATCGAGTACCACGTCCGGAAATGCGACGTCATCCTGCCGCTGGTGGCCATTGCCACGCCCGCGACCTATGTCAAGGAGCCGCTGCGTGTTTTCGAACTCGACTTCGAAGCCAACCTGCCGATCATCCGCCAGGCCGTAAAGTACAAGAAGCGGGTCGTCTTCCCCTCGACCTCCGAAGTCTATGGCATGAGCCAGGATCCGGAGTTCGATCCGGAAAACTCCAATCTGGTGCTGGGCCCGATCAACAAGCCGCGCTGGATCTACTCCTGCGCCAAGCAGATGATGGATCGCGTGATCCATGCCTACGGCCAGCAGGAAGGCCTTCAAT
>JAPLRA010000093.1 GCA_026399445.1 Sulfuritalea sp. | reverse complement strand
GGCCTCGATCAGCTTTTCGGCGAAGTCGTACATCCACTGAAAGTAGTCCGAGGCGAAGTACTGGTTGTCCTTCCATTCGAAGCCGAGCCAATGCACGGCGTCGATGATGGAATCGACATATTCCTGTTCTTCCTTTTCCGGGTTGGTGTCGTCGAAGCGCAGGTGGCAGGCGCCCGCGTAATCCAGCGCCAGGCCGAAATTCAGGCAGATCGACTTGGCGTGGCCGAAGTGCAGGTAGCCGTTCGGCTCCGGCGGGAAGCGGGTGCGGATCTTCGCCGTGTCGCCAGCGCCGACTATTTGTGCCGCTGCCGGACCTGGCCTGCCGCTCCAGCGACGCGGCGCGTACTTGCCGGCCTTGAGGTCGGCGTCGATGATGTGGCGGATGAAATTATGTACCCGTGCGCTTGCGCCGGGTACGGTATCCACGTGGATGGAGGGCTTGTTATCGGGCTCAGACATGATCAGCGGCAGCGTGTCGCAAAACGGCAATTCTACCGTTGCGACGTAGAATTAGCCCCTATGAATCCTGTTGCCCTCCTCGCCATCGGTGTCGGCGCCGTCCTCGGCGCTTGGCTGCGCTACGGCCTGGGCCTTTGGCTGAACCCCATGTTTGTCGCCGTACCGATGGGCACGCTCGCTGCCAACCTGATCGGCGGCTATCTGGTGGGTGTTGCCGTGATGGTGTTCCACCTCAATGCCGAGATGCCGCCCGAACTCAAGCTGTTCTTCATCACCGGCTTCCTTGGTGCGCTGACCGCCTTGCACCTGTTCGGTTCGCTGCTGATGACCGGGCTGGGCATTTTCACCATCCACAAGCTGGCGCAATGAGGTTCGACCCCGTGGCGCGGCGGGCGGCGCGGCCCGCGCTGAGCTATGACGAAGCCTTGCCGGTGAATATGCGCCGGCAGGAAATCGGCGAAGCCATCGAGCGCAACCAGGTGGTGGTGATTTGCGGCGAAACCGGTTCGGGCAAGACCACGCAACTGCCGAAAATATGCCTTGAAATCGGCCGTGGGCTCAACGGCCTGATCGGCCACACCCAGCCCCGGCGGATTGCAGCACGCGCGACCGCAACGCGCATCAGCGAGGAGCTGAAATCGGAACTTGGCCGCCATGTCGGCTTCAAGATCCGCTTCACCGACAAGGTCACGTCCTCCTCGTACATCAAGCTGATGACCGATGGCATCCTGCTGGCGGAAACTCAGACCGATCCGCTGTTGCGCCAGTACGACACGATCCTGATCGACGAGGCCCACGAGCGCAGCCTGAACATCGATTTTCTTCTGGGCTACCTTAAAACTTTGCTGCCGAAGCGGCCCGAGCTGAAGGTGATTGTGACTTCGGCCACGCTCGATGCCGAGCGATTCTCCAGACACTTCGCCAGCAACGGCAAGGCGGCCCCGGTGATCGAGGTTTCGGGGCGGCTCTATCCGATCGAAACGCGCTATCGTCCGTGGCAGGACAAGAAGGACGGCGACCTCAGCGACGCGATTGTCGATGCCGTGGACGAAGCGCACCGCACCGGCCCCGGCGACGTGCTGGTGTTCCTGCCCGGTGAGCGCGAGATACGCGAGGCCGCCGAGGCGCTGCGCAAACACCACCCACCCGGTCTCGAAGTGCTGCCGCTGTTCGCACGGCAGACCGCCGTCGAGCAGGGACGCGTCTTCGCTTCCCATCAGGGACAGCGCGTGGTGCTGGCGACCAATGTCGCCGAGACTTCGCTCACCGTGCCCGGCATCCGCTACGTGATCGATTCGGGACGTGCTCGCGTCAAGCGCTACAGCCATCGCAACAAGGTCGAGCAATTGCAGGTCGAGTCGATCTCGCGCGCGGCAGCCAGCCAGCGCGCCGGTCGTTGCGGCCGCGTCTCGGCGGGCGTCTGTTTCCGTCTCTACGAGGAGGATGATTTCAACCAGCGCCCGGCGTACACCGAGCCCGAGATTCTGCGCTCCAGCCTGGCCGGCGTGATCCTGCGCATGAAGTCGCTGCACCTGGGCGACGTCGAGGATTTTCCCTTCCTTGAAGCGCCGCTGCCGCGCATGATCGCCGACGGCTATCAACTCCTGGCGGAACTCGGCGCTATCGACGAGACGACGAAGGACCTGACGCAGATCGGTTTCGAGCTGGCGAAGCTGCCGCTGGACCCGAAGATCGGCCGCATGATCCTCGCCGCGCGCGAGCACAATTGCCTGCGCGAAGTGCTGATCATCGCCGCTGCCCTGGGCACCCAGGACCCTCGCGACCGGCCGCAGGAGCATGCGGCCACAGCCGATCAGGCCCATGCCAAGTGGAAGGACGAGAAATCCGAATTTCTCTCCTACCTGAAGCTGTGGGCCGCCGGCGACGAAATCTGGAAGCACGAGACATCGAACAAGCAGCGCCAGTGGTGCCGGCAGAATTTCATCAACTGGCTGCGCCTGCGCGAGTGGCGCGACGTGCACGGCCAGCTGATGACCTTGTGCCACGAGCATGGCTGGAAGGAGAACCAGATCCCGGCCAGCTACGAGGCAATCCACAAGGCCTTGCTGACCGGCCTGCTCGGCCATATCGGACTCATCAGCGAAGAGGATAAGAACTACCTCGGGGCGCGCGGCATCCGCTTTTACATCCATCCCGGCTCGTCGCTGGTGAAGAAGGTCGGGCGCTGGATCGTCGCCGCCGAGATTGTCGAGACCTCGCGATTGTTCGCGCGTTGCATAGCGAAGATCGAGCCGGAATGGCTGGAGCAAGTGGGCGGCCACCTGATTCGCAAGCATGTCTATGAGCCGCACTGGGAGAAGGGGCCGGGGCAGGTCGTGGCCTGGGAACGCGTGACGCTGCACGGGCTGATGCTGCATGCCAAGCGCCGCGTGCATTACGGACCGAGCGATCCGAAACTGGCGCGCGAAATTCTCATACGCCAGGCCCTGGTCGAAGGCGAAGTGGGCGAGGACTGGGTGCGCAAGTGGCGCTTCTTCCAGCACAACGCCAAGCTCATGAAGGAAATCCAGGCGCTGGAGCACAAGTCGCGGCGGCCCGACGTACTGGTCGATGACGAGCTGATCCATGCCTTCTACGACGACAGGATTCCCGAGGGCATCATCACCCTGGCGGCCTTCGACCACTGGCGGCGCGAGGCGGAGGCGGCAAATCCGAAGCTGCTCTGCCTGGAGAAGGATCAATTGATGCGCCACGAAGCGGCGGGCATCACCACCGACGCCTTCCCGCCTGCTTTGACGCATCGCGGCCAGAGCTTCAAGCTGGGCTATCACCACGATCCGGGCGCCGCCGATGACGGCGTGACCTTGACGCTGCCGCTGGCCGCGCTCAACCAGCTGCCGGCCAATCGCTGCGAATGGCTGGTGCCGGGGCTGCTCAAGGAAAAAGTCCTGGCCTTGATGAAGACGCTGCAGCAGAAGTATCGCCACCGCTTGCAGCCGCTCGATGAATTTGCCGGCGGATTCTGCGACGCTGAACATGACTTCGACGAGCCGCTGGTGCGCGCGCTGACGCGTGCCGCCGAGGAGCACATGGCGTTGAAGCTGCCGCTCGACGCCTTTCGCAGCGGCGAGTTGCGGCCGCACCTGTTCATGAATTTCCGTCTCACCGACGAGCACGGCGGCACGCTGGCCATATCGCGCAACCTGGCCGAACTGCGTGCCGACTACCGGGGGCGCGTCGAGCAGGTCTATGCCGCGGCGGAGGTGCAGCACGAGGCTGCGGGGAGCGAGTCCTCCGGTGTCGCCTCATGGACCTTCGGCACCCTTCCCGAAATCATGGAAGTTAAGGTCGGCGCCGGCACCACGGTGGGCTTCCCGGCCCTGGTCGACATGGGCGAGAGCGTGCGCCTGACAGCCTTCGACACCGAAGACAAGGCCCGCAGCGAACATCGCCGCGGCATGGCGCGGTTGTTTGCGCTGCAACTGGCGGCCCAGGTCAAGGCCATCGAAAAGCTGCCGGGTTTGCGCGAGACTGCGCTGCAATTTATTTCGCTCGGCACCGAGAAGGAACTGCGCGAGCAACTGGTCGCCGTTACGCTGGAGCGCACCTGCCTGATGGACCCGCTGCCCAGCGAAGAGTCGGCGTTCGCGGCTCGGCGCGAGGCGGCGCGCGGCCGCATCCTGCTGGTGGCGCAGGAAATCCTGCGCCTGCTCGGCATCATTCTGGCCGAGCACGCCCTTCTCGCGAAGAAGCTGGCCGCCATGCAGAAAGCCTTTCCGCAGGCCTGCGCCGACATTGGCGCCCAGCTTGCCGAACTCATGCCGAAGAAGTTCATCGCCATTACACCGTTCGAGCGCCTGCAGCACTATCCACGCTATCTCAAGGCCATCACCCTGCGGCTGGAAAAAGTGCGCAGCGACCCCGCGCGTGACGCACGCTTGATGGCAGACTGGCAAGCTCTGGGCAAGCCATGGGAACGGGAGCGCAATGCCATGCTCAAATCAGGTCAGGCGGGCGACGCGTTTCTCGACGAATTCCGCTGGCTGCTGGAAGAGCTGCGCGTCGCTCTGTTCGCGCAGGAGCTGAAAACTTCGTCGCCGGTTTCCGTGAAGCGATTGCAGAAAATGTGGGATGCGCGGTTGCATAAATGAGTTACGCCATTGCGCCATGAAGGAAATGCATGATTGAGGTATTTGGAGCCTTTACCAAGTCGCTGCGCGATCTGACGCGGGCCGATATCCTCTGGCAGGCGCTCTGGCCGCCCCTGCTGGCGCTGGCCTTGTGGGTCACGGTGGCCGTGGCCATCTGGGCCCATGGCGTGGCGCTGATGGCGCGCATCGTACCCGGGCTGCCCTGGTCGGGCTGGGAGTGGGTGGCGCACTGGGCGGCGATTTTCCTGCTGCTGGCGACCTTCGCTTCGCTGACCTATTTCACCGCGATCGTTCTGGTGGCGGTGTTCGCGCTGCCGCGCATGGTGACCCTGGTGGCGGCGCGCGATTACCCGGATCTTGGACGTCACGGCGAGAACGTGTTCTGGGGCAGTCTCGGCAATACGTTGGGGGCCGGCGCGATATTTGTCCTCGGCTGCGTCGTCATGCTGCCGCTGCTGTTGATTCCCGGTGCGCTGCTGGTGCTGCCGCTACTCTGGGGCAGTTGGTTCAACCAGCGCACTTTCCGCTTCGATGCCCTGGCCGAACATGCCACGCCGGCGGAATTGCAGCGGCTGGTGCGCGACAATCGCAGTCGTTTCTATTTCGCCGGGCTTGGTACTGCGGCGGCGGCGCATGTGCCGCTGGCCAATCTGCTGGCGCCCGCTCTCGCCGCGCTGGTTTTCGTGCATCTCGGGCTGGCTGCTCTGCGACGCCAGCGTCAGGAAGGAGGCGTGGTTTTATGACTGGGGCAAGCAAAGGCATCGGCGCAATCATCATCGGCGACGAGATTACCCTCGGCCGGCGACAGGACAAGCACTTCGTCAGAATAGTCGAGCTGCTCGCCGCGCGCGGGCTTACGCTCGACTGGGCGCTATACATCGGGGACGACCGGGCGCGCCTGACCGAGACCTTGCGCCGGACATTTGCCGGCGATGACATCGTGTTCAGTTGCGGCGGCATCGGCAACACGCCGGACGATCACACGCGGCAGGCCGCAGCCGCCGCAGCCGGGGTCGAACTGGTACTCGATGCCGATGCGGAGCGAGAAATTCGTGGCCGCTATGCCGACATCGGGCGCGAAGTCAGCGACTATGCGCTCGACATGGGGCGCTTCCCGGCCGGCAGCCGCATCATTCCCAACCCGTTCAACCGCATTCCCGGATTCTCCTGGGGCGACCATCATTTCGTGCCCGGCTTTCCGCAAATGGCCTGGCCGATGATCGAATGGATACTCGATACCCGATATGCCCATTGCTTCAACCGGCGACCTTCAGCGGAGGCCGCGATCCTGGTCTGGAAAGGCATCGAGAGTGCGCTGACGCCGCTGATGCTGAGCATCGAAGCGGGGTATCCCGGCCTCAAGGTATTCAGCCTGCCTTTCCTAGGCTCGACGGAAGTCCAGCGTCACGTCGAACTCGGCGTGCGCGGTGCGCCGGAACAGGTGCCTCCTGCGATGGAGGCGATCCGGCGCGGGGTGGCTGAGCTTGGGTATCAATTCGATTCAAAGCCCTGAAAGTATTTTGTTCGGAGTTCGCCACGTGTCAGCCGCCGCCCTGTTTTTCTGGATATTGAATGCCGTGCTGGATACGGCCGGACATCTGGCCTTGAAGTCGGCCGCGGTCACCGAGCACGAGACTGAGTGGAGCCGCTGGAAGACCATGCTCGCGCTGCCGGTCATGTGGCTGGGTCTGGGCTGCTTCGTGCTGGAGTTTTTCGCCTGGCTCGCGCTCCTGTCGCTGATTCCCCTCTCGCTGGCCGTGCTGATCGGGTCGATCAATATCGTCGTCGTCATGCTGGCCGGCAAGTTGCTGTTTCACGAGCGGCTGGACCGCATGCGGGTGGCGGGGATGTGGCTGATTTCGCTGGGCGTGGCGATGGCGGGCGGCTTCGCCGGGGTGGGCACATGAGCACGCCGCGCTTCTACGTCATTGGCTTCGGCGCGCTGATGCTGTTCGATACCTGCACCCAGGTGTCGTTCAAGCTCGCCGGTGTCGAGGCCGGCGAATTTGTTCCGCATCTGCACTGGCTGCGCGACATCCTGTCCAGTCCATGGACCTGGGCCGCGGTGCTGGGCTACTTATGCGCCTTTGGAACCTGGATGACGCTGCTCAAGCACGCCCCGGTGGGCCCGGCATTTGCGGCCTCACATCTTGAGGTGGTGATGGTGCTGATAATTTCGGTGCTGTTTTTCGACGAGAAGCTGAGCCTGATGCAATGCGTCGGCGGACTCAGCATCGTGCTCGGAATCGTGTGTCTGAGCCTGAGCAAGGAAGAGCACCCGGAGGACGGTTAGGCCTTATGCGTTGAGCCAGTCGAGCAGTTGCCGGTTGATCGACTGATGTTGGGTCTGCCACTGCAGCAGCTCATCGGGCGCAATTTCAGGTTGCGCGTCGAGACCGCTCAGCAGGCGTTTGAGACGGCTGCGGTAGCGGTAGATCGACACGTCCCCCGTGATGTCGCTGGCGACGATTCTCCCCTTCAGCAGGCGAATCGTCTCGCCGAGTTCGTCGACCCGCATCACGCCCTGGTCCCAGTTGGTGCGCGCTTCGCCGCGGGCCAGCACGTCCTTGTCGATCGAAAGGTAGATGGGGCCGGATGTTGAGTGGATGTGCCGGGCAAAAGCTTCGAGCATTGCCACGGTCGAACCAAACGATCTGCTGCCGGTGATGCCGAGATATTTCATCCAGTTCAGGTCAGGTCCGACACACCAGTAGCGCACCCGCCCCTGGCGCAACGGGCCGAGGCAGTTCTCCCACGCATGGGCCATTCCGACGTCCGGCGAGGTGATGCCCAGCACATGCACGCAGGCGACGAAGGGCAGTCGGCTGACATGCGCTACCCAGGAGCCGCAGTGGATTCCGAACGGGTAGCGCATGTTGTCCGGGTGATTGTCGAAGACCACCACTTGCAGCATTTCGCCTCGCTGCTCATGTCGCCGGATCAGCAGATGGCTGAGATGGTGGAAGTCGCCGCTGCCCAGAAACACCGTGGGGAGGCCTGCGACTGCCGGCTCGATTTCGCCGGCAAGACGCTGCAGCACCTTCAGCGTGCAGCCGAACCGAACGCTCTCCTGCCACTCTCCGAGGGGCAGCCGTTCGCTGTCCGTCAGGGGCAGCACCGACTGGTCGAAATCCAGTATCAGCGGGCCTGCGCTTGCCACTTGGAATCCGCTTCGAAAAGGTGTTTGAATGGGCGCAGTAGCGTTCGCAGGATTGGATTGCGGACAAACACCGCGTGCTGCGTGAAGGTGAATTGCGCGCCGAGCTGGCGCTTGATTTCGGGATCGGTCCAGCCCGCGACGTAGCAATTCAAGCCCCTGGCCAAGGCGTAGTCGAGGTTGTGGAACCAGCTGACGACGTACAGGTTGAAGTGCCTGGCCTGCGGGTAGGCAAAGCCGACGTACTTGTCGATCAGAATGCCGTTCGACTCGAAGCAGAGGTTGTAGCCAATCAGTTCCCCGGCGGCGCGGTACAGGAATACCACGCCGCCGCTGGTAGCGTCCTGCAGGACGCTGCGGAAGAAGTCCGCGGTAAGCAGGTCGAAGTGAATCTCGCTCTGGTCGTAGACGCTGCGATACAGGCGGTAAAGCTCGGCCAGCAGGGCTTCGTCAGCGAACAGCGGGTCGCCGGTGGCAACGGCCCGGATCGATAGATCGTCGCGGCTCCTGAGTTTTCGCCGGATGCCCTTGCGCCGCGCGTGCGACATGCGGGCCAGAAAGGCGGCAGTGGAATCAAAATCAATCGGGACGTACGCCAGCGCCTGTCCTTCCACCAGCATGAAGCCGGCTCGCCTGCAGGCGGCGAGCAGCTCGCGGTTGTAGTCCATGGCAGCGCCGCCGACCAGCACCGCTTCGCCGGGAATGTCCTTGATGATCAGAAACGGAAACCCCTGCGCTGCGTGTAGTAGCTCCGCGACCAGAAGACCGGGTGGAGGTTGCGCAGGCAGGGGTACGTACTCGGTCACCGTGCTGCCGACAAACAGGGTGTTGGGTTTCAGCAGGCGGTGCCATTGGCTCCACAATGGCAGGCTCGCCAGCCAGCGCCGTTGCTCTGTCTCCATGGTGGTGGTGAGATCGAACGCGGTGGCAAATGCCGGCTGAATGGACCGCTCCTGATCGCCTGATGACCACCGGCCAGTGGATTGCTCAGGCTGCTGCGAGCTGCCTGGCGGTGCAGTCGCGGAAAAAATCGGCGAGTCGGTGGGCGATGTCGTATTTGCGCTTGTCCAGAGTCAGCACGTGATAGCTGTCGTCGACAAAAAAGGTTTCCACCTTGTTCGAAGAAATGCGTTTGGCCACGTAGTGCGCGTTCTTCACGCTGGCCATGTCATCTTCGTTGGCATGCACAATCAGGGTCGGCGCATGTACGCCGGGCAACGCTTTTCGGGTCGCGCGAATCAGCCGGATGCTTTCATGGATGGTCACCGCCGGCGTGCGGAAAATCCCGACTTTCTCGGCGGCTTGCGTATCGCGGTTGGTCAATACGGCATGAACCATGGCTCGCGTGCGTTCGCACTTGATGCCGTAGGGCGCCGTTTCCTTCCAGGAGATGAAGTAACGCAAGGGACTGTAGATCACCACCGGCAGCAGCCATTTGGTTTGCCGGTGCGGCATGTTCCAGCCATCGTAGAAGAATGTCGTGGACAACAGGCCCAGCCCGGAAACGCGCGACCCCTTTTCTTCCGCCAGTTTGAGCGCCATCAGCGCGCCCATCGACAGACCGGTCACATAGACACGCTTGTGGGTGAGTTTCAGGGCCTCGAAAGCACGTTCGACCGTCCTGTACCAATCCTGCCACTTCGAGCGCTTGAGCGCCCCGAGGCTGCCGCAATGGCCCGCGAGTTGCGGACACATCACGCTGAAGCCCTGTTTGGTCAGCCGCTTTGCCACGGCGCGCATTTCCGCCGGTGTCCCGGTCAGGCCATGCACCAGCAACACGACATCTTCGCCGTGCTTTTCGTAGAACCCGGTGGACCCGAGATGCTGATGTATGGCGGAAGTCATAGAAGTGCAGTCTACACTGCGCCGCAGCGTTGCAGCACCAGTTCCAAAAGGCTTATCCCGAGATCGATTTCTTCCTCGGTAATCAGCAAAGAGGGCGCCAGGGTAATCACGTTCTTGTAGTAGCCCCCGATATCCAGCACCAGGCCGTACTTTTTGTCGCCGACCGGCAGATCGCCCTTGAGGCCTTCGTTGAAAACGCGATCCGCCAGCTTCCGGCTGGGGGTGAAGCCATCGGCTTCGCACAGTTCGATGCGCAGGGCCATGCCGATGCCGCTGACGTCGCCCACAACCTTCCAGCGGCTCTTGAGTTCCTCAAGCTTCTTCAGGAAATAGGCGCCCCGGGCACGAATTTCCGGCTCGAAATCCTTTTCCTGGGTCATGCGCAGCACTTCCAGCGCGCAGGCGGTGCCCAGCGGGTTGGAGGCGAAGGTGGAATGGGTTGAACCGGGCGGGAATTTCTCCGGGTTGATCAATTCCTCGCGGGCCCAGATGCCGGAAATCGGATTGAGGCCATTGGTGATGGCCTTGCCGAAAATGAACACGTCGGGAACGATGCCGAAGTTTTCCCAGG
>JAPLRA010000043.1 GCA_026399445.1 Sulfuritalea sp. | reverse complement strand
CCGCCGCAGGCACCAACACGCCCCAGCCTGCACCTGCTCCGCAACCAAGCGGTGCAACGAAGGTTGCGCAGGCGGTGCCACCTGCGCCAGAGCAATCCATTTCGTCCCCGTCGCCTGACACCGCCGCTGTCCCGGCCATGGAATTCACACTTGAAGAGGCCGATCCGGAATCGATAGCACGTGCAGATGCCAGACTAAAGAAACTGCAGACCGCCCGAGCCCTCAAACCTCCCAGCAGAGTACAGGAGACCAACGTCGAGCCTACGCTGGAACTGGCGGAGATCATGCTGTCGCTTGGACTGGAGCAGGGCGCAGCACAAACGCTGCTGGAATACACCGAAGCCAATCCGCGCCAGGCGCTGCACCACTGGCTGAAACTGCTCGACATCTACCGCAGCAGCGGCCATATCGAGGACTTCAAGGAGACCGCCGAAAAGCTCCGCCGGAATTTCAACATCCAGGCCGAAGACTGGGCAAAAGCCAGCGCGGTGGAAGCGCCGACGCTGGAGAACTTTGGGCGTCTGTCAGAGCATGTTCAAAACGCGTGGATGCGGCCGGAGGAATGCATCAGCTATTTGCGCAATCTTCTGGAAGACAACCGCGAAGGCGCGCGGGCAGGATTCCCGCGGCCGGTGGCGGAAGAAATCCTGCTGCTGATCGAAATCCTGCAGGAGACTTCCGGCGCCGGTCAGACTGCCGGAGGGTAGTGCTGGACAACCTGGTCGATGGCGCCGAAGATGCTAGCGCCATTGCCGTCCCGCATCTCGATCCTGACGCGGTCGCCGAAGCGCATGAAGGGCGTCTTCGGCGTTCCCTCTTCGATGGTTTCGTACATTCGCACCTCAGCGATGCAGGCGTAGCCCACGCCGCCATTGGCCACCGAGGAACCGAACAAGCCGCCCTGCTTGTTCGATACCGTGCCCGAACCAACGATCGAGCCGGCTTCGAGTTCGCGCGTCTTTGCCACATGCGCGATCAGCTGCGCGAAGTTGAAAGTCATGTCGACGCCGGCATCGGGCTTGCCGAATGGCATCCCGTTCAACTCGACCTCCAGCGGCAGAAGCAGCTTCGCATCCTTCCACGCCACCCCCAGTTCGTCGGGTGTCACCGCCACCGGCGAGAAAGCCGAGGCGGGCTTGGACTGGAGGAAGCCGAAGCCCTTGGCCAGTTCGGTCGGAATCAAGTTGCGCAGACTGACGTCATTCACCAGCATCAACAGCCGAATCTGCTGTGCACATTGCCCCGGCGTCGCACCCATTGGCACATCGCCGGTGATCACCGCGACCTCGGCTTCGAAGTCGATGCCCCAGGCTTCATCGCTGGCCAGCACTGGATCGCGGGGCCCGACGAAACTGTCGGAGCCGCCCTGGTACATCAGCGGATCGACATGGAATTCCGGCGGCAATTCTGCGCCGCGAGCCTTGCGCACCAGTTCGACGTGATTGATGTAGGCGGAGCCGTCGGCCCATTGGTAGGCGCGCGGCAAGGGGCTGTGGCAGTGCCGCGGATCGAAGGAAATGGCGTGGCGGGCATGGCCGTTGTTGAGCATGTCGTACACCAGTTCCAGCGCGGCGACCACCTCGTCCCAGTTGTCCAGCGCCTGTTGCAGCGTTCGCGCAATCTCGCCCACCGTCTGGCAGAGCCCGAGATCGCGACTGACCACCACCAGCGTGCCGTCGCGACCGCCATGCTTGAGGGTCGCCAGTTTCACGACCGGCCCCAGCTCTTGTAGCTGCCGTCGTGCATCCAGCGGGCATGCTGCGGCGCCTTGCGGGTGATGGCCCACTCGTTGATCATGTCCCACTTCACTTCGTCGAGCCGCTTCATCATCTCCGGCGTGCCGGTGTTGAACGCGAGTTCCAGGCGATGACCGCTCGGATCGAAGAAGTAGATCGACTGGAACAGCGCGTGGTCGGTCGGTCCGACCACCTCGATGCCGTCGGCCTCCAGCCGGGCCTTGGTTGCCAGCATTTCCTCCATGCTCCCCACTTCCAGCGCCAGATGCTGGGTCCAGGCCGGAGTATTCGGATCGCGGCCCATTTCAGGCCGCGTCGGCAGTTCGAAGAAGGCGAGGATATTGCCGCCGCCGGCATCGAGGAAGACGTGCATGTAGGGATCGGCCTCTCCGGTGGAGGGCACGGCATCCTCGGCAATCGCGAGGATGAAATCCATCTTGAGGTACTTGCCGTACCACTCGACGGTCTGCTTCGCGTCCTTGCAACGGTAGGCGACGTGGTGGACTTTCTTGACGAGACTCGCGGCCATTTTCAGACTCCTTCGCGTGCGGCACTGAGGGCTTCGCGCAGCGTGCCGATGTCGCCGATGTGATTGGCGAGCAGCAGGATCAGTCGCGCGTTGAGCAGTTCGGACTGTTCATCGGACAAGTCGCGATGCGTGTTGATGAGCATTTCGTAGAAATCGTCGCCCGGCGAATAGGCGCTGAAGTAGCGCTTGCCGGCCTCGGAAAAGTTCGGGTTCAGATTGAGTGCCATGATTTTTTCCTCGCTTTGTGCGCCGGGAATTCCGCTTCGCGGGCCGGCGTCAGGCGTTGCATGTGGCCTTCGCCACCGCAGCCTTGACCTTCTGTGCATCGAGCGTGCGCCACCGCGCGGCGACATGCTGGTCGGGGCGCAACAGATAAACCGTGCCGTGCTTTGCGTCGTAGCGCTGGGCGGCTATGCCGCGCGGATCCTCGAGATTCGGAATGCCGCCATTGACCACGCCCGGCTTGCTCGAAATCACCAGTGCTTGCACCGCGATGCTGCCGAAGGAAAGATTCGACAGGGCGTCGACCGTCGCCGCATCCAGCGCATTGGGATCGTCGGCAAAATACAGGGCGAAGAACTGGTTGCCGACCTTGTCCAGCAGCCAGCCTTCATCTCCGTTGTCGAGCACAGGCGCGTCGTCCATTGGCGCCCCCGGCAGCATGCGGCCGGCGAATGCAGTGGGCGCTTCATCGGGCGTGTTCAGACTCGAGGCGGTGAGGAAGGCCGGCACCGAGAGGCGCCCGGAATTCACCAGGGCGCGGCCGAAGGGGTAATTCTTGGCGAGGCCCAGCACGGCATTGCGGAAGGTCCTGCTGACCTTGCTCTTGGGCGTGATGAAGTCCGTCGAGCGCGTCGAATTCATCAGGTTCTCGTCGGCGGCAAAGACTCGCTCTTCGGAATAGCTGTCGAGCAGTTTCTCAGGCGCCTTGCCGTCGATGACGAGCTTCAACTTCCAGCCCAGGTTGTCGGCGTCCTGCAGGCCCGAGTTGGCGCCACGCGCACCGAAGGGCGAGACCTGATGCGCGGCATCGCCGACAAACAGGACGCGGCCGTGGTTGAAGCTGCCCATGCGCCGGCATTGGAAGGTGTAGACACTGACCCATTCCAGTTCGAACTCGCGCTGGTCGCCGAGCATGGCCTTGATGCGCGGCAGAACATTTTCCGGCTTCTTCTCCTCTTCCGGATCGGCGTCCCAACCCAACTGGAAATCGATGCGGAACACGCTGTCGGCCTGCTTGTGCAGCAGCACCGATTGGCCCGGATGAAACGGCGGATCGAACCAGAACCAGCGTTCGGCCGGGAAGTCGGCCTTCATCACAACGTCGGCGATGAGGAAGCGGTCCATGAAGATCTTGCCTTCGACTTCGAGGCCCAGCATGCGGCGAATCGGACTGCGCGCACCATCCGCGGCGATCAGCCAGTCGGCCTCCACGCTGTAGAAGCCATCCTCGGTCTCGACTTTCAAGGTCACCGTCTTGCCGCTTTGGGTGACTGAGACCACCTTGTTCTTCCAGCGCAGTTCCAGATTCGGTCGCGAGGCGGCACGCGCCGCCATGTATTCCTCGAGGTAGTACTGTTGCAGGTTCACCATGCCGGGACGGTGATGATCCGGTTCCGGCACCAGGTTGAAGTTGTACACCTCCTGATCGCGGAAAAAGGTGCGTCCCACGTTCCACGACACGCCCTTGTTGCAAACCGCCTCGCCGACGCCGTAGCGATCGAGAATTTCCAGCGCTCGCTTTGCGTAGCAGACGCCACGCGAGCCGATCGACACCGTGTCGTCCTCGTCCAGCACCAGTACCGGAATGTCATGCAGCTGCAGGTCAAGCGCGGCGCCCAGGCCGACAGGGCCGGCGCCGACCACGACCACCGGCACTTTGAGCGTCTTTCCGCTGGAGATTTCCGGCGGCGTCCGGTACTCGAACTTGGGATAGTTGTAAGTCTTCAGCATTTTTTCATTTCCCCTGGCCGTAAGACGCGGGCGTCAGACCGCCTGCAGGGCGTGCCACATTTCCTGGTCGCGCTGCGCGGTCCAGATGCGCGGATCCCTGATACCGGACGCCTCGTCGTGCGCCCGCGTCACGTCGAACGGCAGGCAATGCTCGTAAATGAACACGCTAGCGAATTTCGGATCCATGTTCTTGCGCGTATGCGCCATGCATGCGGCGAGGTTCATGCCCTGGGCCACGGCTTCCTGCGCGCTGCGGTACAGCGTGGAAACGAAGTCCCGCGTGTAGGCCAACCCCTGCTGGACCCGCTCCGGATTCATCAGGGCCGGACCGCGCCCGGGGATCATCTTCTCGGGCTTGAGGGCTGCCAGCGCGTCGAGGGTCGCCGGCCAGTCGGCCAGGTAGGCGTCGCCCGTGTAGCAGGCGGCGTCGGCTTCGACCAGATCGCCCGAGAACAGGATCTTCTGCTGCGGCAGCCAGACCACGGTGTCGCCCTTGGTGTGGCCGCGGCCGAGGTGCATGATCTTCACCTCGAGATCGCCCATCCACAGCGTCAACTCCTTGTCGAACACCACCGTCGGCCAGGTCAGGCCGGGCACGCTCTCAACGGCGTTGAACAAACGCGGGAAACGACCGATCTCGGAGTCCATATCCTGCTGGCCGCGCTCGACGATCAGTTCGCGCGTCTGCTTCGAGGCGATGATGTCCTGCAGGCCTTCCTTCTTGTAGCCCGAGGCGCCGAGCACGCGCACCGCATGATAGTGGGTCAGCGTCACATACTTGATCGGCTTGTCGGTCACCTGCCGCACGTAACGGATCACGTCCTGCGCCATGACGGGTGTCGCCGTGGCGTCGATGATCATCACGGCGTCGTCGCCAATGATCACGCCGGTGTTCGGGTCGCCCTCGGCCGTGTAGGCGTAAGCGTTGTCCGACAGTTTCTCGAAACTGACTTTCTTCTCTTCGAGGTCGGCGTGGGAAGCAAACTTTTTCTCACTCATCGGGCGGACTCCTGGGTAGCGGTGAAGAATTTACGAATTCGTAATTCACTTTCCCTTATCGTAATATATAACAACTTTAACTGTCAAATGTTTTCCGGCTCGCTCGCCTGTCGCGACTTACGGATGTATCGGCGAATAGGAAGGGAGCTGGACGGGATTGGGGGGGCGGCGCAGGGTAGCGACGGCTTGGCGATAGGCTTGCAGTGCCTCTTTCCGGCGCCCTGCCGCTTCGAAATCGCGGGCGCGGCGCAACCAGTCGTCGGCGATGTCGGCCGGCGCGGCCGGGGCGCCAGTCGCCGTGCCGCCAGCACCGACTATTTGCGACTCGCTTTCCACCGCTGGAGTCGCATAGTTCAGTGCCGCCGTCTGCGCCCCGGGCTTGCCCCGCCGCGCGCTGATCACCATTCCGGTCGCGGCGCGAGCCGGGGCGGCCTTGTTCGCCACCGCATCGGCCTGGCGAATCGCAGCAAGCGCTGCGCGGTAGAGTTTCAGCGCTTCGTCGCGCCGCCCAGCCGCCTCCATCTTGCGTGCATGGGCCAGCATCATGTCGGCCCGATCAGGTGCGGGCTTTGAGCGCACCGGGCGCCCCCAGGCGGCCGCCGGGCGTGCAACTGCAGCCGCGAAGCTTTCGTTCCCGGCGATGTCCCGGGCAATCTGCAACTGGTTGTAGCGCATTGCCCAGCGCATCGCATCATCTCCCCGCTCATTGACGATATCACTCCGGGCACCGGCCGCCAGCAGTGTCCGGGCAATCGCCTCCCGGCCTTCGCGCGCGGCCATCATGAGCGGCGTCGAACCATTGGTGGACAACGCATTGATGTCGGCCCCCCGCTCGAGCAGGTAGCTCACCACCTCGGCGTGGCCGGCGAACACGCCGTAGTGCAAGGCGGCCCATTCCCGGCCTTCGCGATTCAGGCGCGCGCCATGTTCCACCAGCCAGCGCAAGGCTTCCAGCCTCCCCTTCCACGCCGCATGCAGCAGCGCCTGTTCCCCAAACGAATTAACCTTGTTGATATCGGCGCCGCGCGAGACGAACAATTCCATCATCGCAATGTTGCCTTCCCAGGCGCCGATCATCACGCCCGTGCCGATCACCCTGCCCTCGAAATCCGGCGGCAGACCAGCGTCCAGCCATTCGCGCGCCAGCGACAGGTCGCCGCGTTCGATGGCGACGGAAAAGGCCGCGGAATCGGGCAAGTCAGTTGCACGCGCGGCCGTCGCCGTGACCAGCATGAACAGAAAAACGAAAAGAATTCTCATGGCGTGCAGTATAGAGAATCGGAATGACCGCCAAGCCCCTAGAATTCTCCCGATGCGGCTTTACCTTGCTCTGCTGCTGAGCCTTACCATGCATACCGCCCTGATCGTCGTCCCGACCTGGCTGGCGGCGACGCAACGCCAGTCAACCACACCCCGCATCGAAGCGCGCCTGATTCCGCAAGCAACGCCCAAGGCAATGGCCGAAGCGGTGAGTACCGAAGCGACCCCCATCGAACCGGTGGACATTCTCCCGCGCCCTGCCGCACCGCAGGCTTTGCAGGGAAGATCCCTGCGCCGTGCGCAAACGGCGCTGTCAGAACACCTGTTCTATCCGCCGGAAGCCGTAGCCCGCGGCCTGGAAGGCGAAGTCATTCTGCTGCTGAATCTTTCCGACAGCGGCCAGATCGTTTCCACTTCCATCGCCCGCAGTTCGGGGCATGCCGTGCTCGATCAGGCGGCGCTCGATGCCGCGCGGCGCATCGGCACCCTCCCGGGAAACCCGCGTCAGACGCTGTTTCCCGTGAGTTTCCGCTTGCAGTAGTCAAGCCGGGTTATCGATATCGACAAACTCGCAGTCGATGCCGAACCTTTCAGCCAGATGTGCACCCAGTGCCATCACGCCGTAGCGCTCGGTGGCATGGTGGCCGGCCGCGATAAAAGCCATGCCGGTCTCGCGCGCCAGATGCACGGTCTGCTCTGAAATCTCGCCCGAGATGAAGACGTCGGCACCCGTTGCCAGCGCGGCCTCGAAATAGTCCTGCGCGCCGCCGCTGCACCACGCGATGCGCGCCACCGGATGTTTCGGTTCGCCGATCAGCAAGGGCTGACGGCCCAGCACCCGCTCCATCTGCTGCGCCAGATCGCCGGCCAGAGTCGGCGCTGGCGGGACGCCGATAAAGCCGATGTCCTGCTCGCCAAAGTGGCCACTGACCGTCCAGCCGAGGCGCAATGCGAGTTGAGCGTTGTTGCCCAGCGCGACGTGCGCGTCCAGCGGCAGATGGTAGGCAAACAGGTTGATGTCGTGCGCCAGCAGGCGCGCCATCCGCTGCTTGCGAAAGCCGGTAACGCGGCCGTCTTCGGCTTTCCAGAACCAGCCGTGATGAACCAGCAGGGCATCCGCACCGCGCTCGATGGCGGTCTCGATCAGCGCCTGGCTGGCGGTGACCCCGCAGACGATGCGCCCAACGCGCCCGCGGCCTTCCACTTGCAGGCCGTTTGGGCAATAATCGCGGAAGCGCACGGCTTCCAGCAGAGTATCCAGATAGACACGAAGATCCTCGCGTAAGACCACATTACCTTGCATTATTTTTGGCCCCGAAAAAACAAATTATGCGCCGCCTTTGGCTGATTTTTGCCCAGACCGTCACGATCTGCGTTGCCGTCCTGTTTGTCGTCAAGACGCTCAAGCCCGAGTGGCTGGCACAGTTGCCCAGCGCCAGCGGAGGATTCTCCGAAGTAGCAACGGTGCTCGAAGCGCCTGCCGACAGCGAAACGCATCGCCCCGGTTCGTACGCCGATGCAGCAAAAAAGGCGGTTCCGGCAGTTGTGCATATCTTTACCAGCCAGGAGGTGAAGGGACCGCGCCATCCCTTCATCAACGATCCCATTTTCCGGCACTTCTTCGGGGACCGCTTCGGCGAGCAATCACAGCGTCGCTCGGGGCTGGGCAGCGGCGTGATGGTCTCGCCGGAGGGCTACATCCTGACCAATTTCCATGTAGTCGACGGCGCTGACGAAATCGAAGTCGCGCACAACGACGGGCGCAAGTACAAGGCACGCGTGGTGGGGTCCGACCCCGAATCCGATCTGGCCGTGCTGCGCATCCCCGCCGACCACAAGCTGCCGGTGATCGCCTTCGGCAGCAGCGACACCCTGCGCGTGGGCGATGTGGTACTGGCCATCGGCAATCCCTTCGGTGTCGGCCAGACCGTCACCTCGGGCATCGTCTCAGCACTGGGTCGCTCGCATCTGGGCATCAACACCTTCGAGAATTTCATCCAGACCGACGCCGCAATCAACCCGGGAAATTCGGGCGGCGCACTGGTGGATTCCAACGGGAATCTGGTCGGCATCAACACGGCCATCTATTCCCAGAGCGGCGGCTCGATGGGCATCGGCTTTGCCATTCCCGTCTCGCTGGCGAAGAACGTGATGGAGCAGATCGTCAAGACCGGCGGCGTGACGCGCGGCTGGGTTGGCATCGAGGTTCAGGAGATCACTCCGGAACTCGCGGAATCCTTCAAGCTGTCTGCGACTCAAGGCGCTTTGATTGCCGGGGTAATGCGCGGCAGCCCCGCGGACAAGGCCGGCATCCGGCCTGGCGATGTACTTGCCCAGGTGGCAGGCAAACGGGTGAAGGATGCGCAAGTAATGCTGGAACTGATCGCCGCACTCGAACCGGGCAAGACCGCGCGCTTCGACCTGAAGCGCGAGGGACGCGATGTCGGCGTCGAGGTCACCATCGGCAAGCGGCCGAAGCCGCCGAAGGAATAGTGCTGCCGCTCCCGATTCGGGGCCGCTGAGGAAACAGCGGCTACCTGAGCGAAGCGTTCAGCGCGTCCAGCACCTTGCTGCCAGGGCAAAGATAGGCATCACGGAGCTGGTTCAGCGGCTTCTCCACCGTGTTCAGATGACGGTGCAGATCCTCGGCGCTGGTATCGACGTAGAGCAGTCCGGTGACGATCTCGCCCAGTGCCTGCCTTTCCTGCAGGAAGTTCATGGCACCGACGCGATCCGAGGGATCGTAGTCTTTGCCCAGCTTGCGCAACAGCAGGACGGATCCGTCGTGCTGCACCACTCGCCGCAGAGAGCCCGGCTCGTAAGAGGCGTTGATCTGATCGCGCGGCAGAATGAAATCGAGGCGGTTGACCGCTTCGTTGTGTTCGCGAATGTAATCGTAGCTTTTCGTCGAGCCAGGGTGGTTGTTGAACGTGACGCAGGGGCTGATGACGTCTATGACCGCAGGTCCGAGATGGCGCAGCGCACCCTTGATCAACGGAATCAGCTGTTCCTTGTCGCCGGAAAAGCTGCGCGCCACATAGCTGGCGCCCAGCTGCAGAGCCAGCGCCATCAAGTCGATCGGCGTGTCGTTATTGACCACGCCGCGCTTGTTCTTCGACCCCTTGTCGGTAGTCGCGGAGAACTGTCCCTTGGTAAGGCCGTATACGCCGTTGTTTTCCACGATATACGTCATATTCACGCCGCGGCGCATGGCGTGGGCAAACTGGCCGATGCCGATGGAAGCCGAATCGCCGTCGCCCGAAACGCCCAGGTACAGCAAGTCGCGATTGGCCAGCGCCGCCCCGGTCAGCACCGAAGGCATACGGCCATGCGTGGTATTGAAGCCGTGCGAGGCGCCCAAAAAATAATCGGGCGTTTTCGATGAACAGCCGATACCGGAAAGCTTTGCCACCTTGTGCGGCTCGATGTCAAGATCGAAACACGCCTGCACGATGGCGGCGCTGATCGAATCGTGCCCGCATCCGGCGCACAGCGTTGAAATGGCGCCTTCATAGTCGCGCCGGGTATAGCCGAGCGCATTTTTCGGGGCATCGGTCCGCAGCAGTTTGGGCTTGGCGAGATAGGTCATGAGGCCACCTGTTTGCGAATGGGAGTCACCTTGTTCTTGGAAAGCGTGTCCGCGATCCTGCCGGAAATGAAGCGGGCGGTGATCGGCGTACCGTCGTAGTGCAGAACCCGGATCAGACGCTTGGGATCGATCTCGCCTTCATTGACCAGCAGCATGCGCAGTTGCCCGCTCTCATTCTGCTCGACGACGAAAACGCAATCGCGCTCGTTGATGAAATCAATGACTTCATCAGCAAACGGGAAGCCGCGCACACGCATGATATCGACATGAACACCCTGCGCCTCGAGCAAGGCAAACGCCTCCGCCATCGCCGGGCTGGTTGAACCGTAATAAATTGCGCCAAAACGGGTAGGTTGCGACGCCTTTTGCACGATCGGCGCCGGCACCAGCTTCTTCGCGGTTTCAAACTTGCGCCGCAGGCGCTCCATGTTGTAGATGTAATCCGTCCCCGCCTCGCTGTACTTGGCGTAGGCGTTGCGCGTGGTGCCGCGACTAAAGAAGGCCCCCTTGGTCGGATGAGTCCCGGGAATGGTCCGCCAGGGAATGCCGTCGCCGTCAACATCGAGATAACGGCCAAAATTTTTGCCGGCATCCAGATCTTCGGCGGTCATCACCTTGCCGCGATCATAGCGGCGCTGATCGTCCCAATCGAAGGGCTTGCAAAGGCGATCGTTCATGCCGATATCGAGATCGAGCAGGACAAACACCGGGGTCTGCAAGCGGTCGGCCAGATCAAACGCATCGGCGCCAAGCGTGAAGCACTCGTAGGGATCCTCGGGGAACAGCAACACATGTTTGGTATCGCCATGCGACGCGTAGGCACAGGCAATCAGATCGGATTGCTGGGTACGCGTCGGCATGCCGGTGGATGGGCCGCCGCGCTGGACATTGAATACCACGATCGGCACTTCGGCAAAATAGGCCAGGCCGAAGAATTCCTGCATCAGGGAAATGCCCGGGCCGGAAGTCGCTGTAAAAGCGCGTGATCCATTCCACGCCGCTCCGATCACCACGCCGATCGAGGCCAGTTCGTCCTCGCACTGCACTATCGCGTAGCGCGCCATGCCGTTGTCAGGGTCGGTGCGGTACTTGCGACAATAGCTGCCAAAGGCCTCGATCACCGAGGTTGACGGCGTGATTGGATACCAGCCGGCCACCGTGGCGCCACCATAGACGGCGCCCAGTCCGCAGGCATCGTTGCCATTCATGAAAATCTGGTCGCCGACGCCGTCGGAACGCTCGATGCGCAGACCGATCGGGCAGGACAGATTCTCCTTGGCGTAGTCGTACCCGAGCCTGAGGGCATTGACGTTGGCATCGATCAGCTTGTCTTTGCCGCGATACTGATCCGCGACCAGCTTCTCGACGGAAACGAACTCCATGTCGAGCAGTGCCGTCAGGGCCCCGACGTACATGATGTTCTTGAACAGCTGCCGCTGCCGTGGATCGGTATATTCGCGGTTGCAGATTTCGGTGAGGGGAATGCCCAGCACCGTGATGTCTTCGCGAAATCTCGAACGCGGCAACGCCTTGGTCGAGTCGTACACCAGGTATCCGCCCGCCTCTATCTCGGCGATGTCGCGATCCCAGGTCTGGGGATTCATCGCTACCATCAACTCGCAGCCGCCGCGACGACCGAGCCAGCCAGCTTCCGAAACGCGCATCTCATACCAGGTCGGCATGCCCTGAATGTTGGACGGAAATATATTGCGCGGGGCCACCGGGACGCCCATGCGCATGATGGAGCGCGCAAACAGTTCGTTGGCGGACGCGGAACCGGAGCCGTTGACGTTGGCAAACTTGATTACAAAATCGTTGCAGCTTTGTATTGGCTTGGTCTCACTCATGTCTTTCTTACCTCCGTCCCGGCTTCGGCGCATTGCAGGAAAAACTTCTGCATGTCCCAGGCGCCGGTCGGGCACCGTTCGGCACACATGCCGCAATGCAGACAAATGTTTTCATCTTTGACCATGACCCGTCCCGTCTTGAGAATATCGGAGACATACAGCGCCTGATCCTTGTTCTTCGCCGGTGCCTTGAGCCGGCCGCGCAAATCATCTTCTTCGCCGTTACCGGTGAAAGTGATGCATTCGGTGGGGCAGATATCCACGCAGGCGTCGCATTCGATGCACGTCTTGACGGTGAATACGGTCTCGATGTCGCAGTTGAGGCAGCGCTCGGCCTCGGCACAGGCCATGAATGGATCGAAACCGAGTTCCAGTTCGAGCTTGATGTCCTTGAGGGTTTTTTCCAGTGCCTTGACCGGCACCTTCTTGCGCTCTTCCTCGGATACCTGGTTGTCGTAGCTCCACTCGTGAATGCCCATCTTCTGGCTTGCGAGATTGATCATCGGCGGCGGACGTTGCAGCAAGCTTTTTCCGCGGCAGAACAGATCGATCGAAATGGCCGCCTCGTGACCCTGAGCCGCAGCCGTGATGATGTTCTTCGGACCGAGCGCGGAATCGCCGCCGAAGAAGACCTTGGGCAGCGTTGACTGTAACGTGGCTTCGTTCAATACCGGCAGACCCCACTTGTCGAACTCCAGCCCGATGTCCGTTTCGATCCAGGGGAAAGCGTTCTCTTGGCCGACGGCGACCAGTACATCGTCGCAGGGGAAATGCTGGTCCGGCTCGCCGGCATTGACCAGTTTGCGGCGCCCTTTGGCGTCGAGCTCAGCCTTCACCTTTTCGAAGATGACGCCGGTGAGCTTGCCGTTATCGTGCGTGAATTCCTTCGGCACCAGGAAGTTATGAATCGGGAT
>JAPLRA010000377.1 GCA_026399445.1 Sulfuritalea sp. | reverse complement strand
GAACTGGGCCGCTTCGCCGAACTCGACCCGCGACTGGAAACGGCGATCAGCCAGGTCCATGCCATTGCCATGGTGCATGGCCTGCAGAGCCGCCACCCCGACGAGGCGATCCGCTTTTGCGACAGCATCAGCGGCATCTGCAAGGCAGTTTCGGATCTGTCGCAGCGGCCGGTGCTGTTCAACATCGAACACGAGCAGACTATTTTCCGGCCGGTGCGCATCGACAACAGCGAGGCGGTTTCCGTGGCGCTGGTGCTCAACGAACTGATCCTCAATGCCGTCAAGCATTCGCCGCAAGACAGTCCCGCGCCAACCGTGTCGCTGAGCGCCAACGGCAGCAGTGCGCAACTGCTCATCCGCAACGCGGTGTCGCACGCGCCCGAATTCGACATCGACACCGGCACGGGCCTCGGCACCGGCCTGCGTCTGGTACGCTCACTGCTACCGGACAAAGGCGCGCACCTGGCCTATGAACTGGATACGGAGAACTTCATGCTGACACGCCTGAACCTGGCGGCACCCGTCGTAAGCACCACGCTGCAGAAAGAACCGGGCTGATCATGGCGAAGATTCTGGTGGCCGATGACGAGCGCGTAGTGCTGTTCACGCTGGCCGAGGGCCTGCGCGAAGCCGGTTTCGAGGTCATCGAGGCGCGCGACGGACTGCAGGCGCTGGCGCTGTGCCAAAGCGACGCGCCCGATCTGGCGCTGCTCGACATCCGCATGCCCGGCCTCGACGGCCTCGAACTGGCGCGCCGCCTGCGCGATGAAACCGCGGTGCCTTTCCTGTTTCTGTCGGCCTATGGCGACGAGGCCTTTGTCCAGCGCGCGGTCGAAATCGGCGCGCTGGGCTACCTGATCAAGCCGCTGCTGGTCGCCTCGATCGTGCCGACGCTACGCACCGCACTGGCCCGCTCGAAGGACATCAGCGGCCTGCAAGGCGCGCTGGAGAGCAATCGCACGATCGCCACCGCCGTCGGCATCCTGATGCGCGCCGAAGGACTGGACCAGCCGGCTGCCTTCGAACGCCTGCGCCAGCAAGCCCGCACCGGGCGCCGCAAGCTGGAAGATCTGGCGCGGGAGCTCGCCGAGGGCGACAAATCGGAGAAGCCCGGCGAGGCATCGCGGATTTCCCGGCCGGCAAAGCCAGGGGGAGAAGAAAAAGCTCGCCCCACCTGATCCCTGATATAATAACAGCTATTATTATGGCTATTATGCTGTTATATCTCAAATAAGGGACAGTATGCTTGACTTTGCATTTGCCACCCGCGAAGAGATTCTCCAGCACCTCGGGGCCCGGCTACGTGCCCAACGACTGGCTCAGGGCCTTACCCAGGCGGCCCTGGCAGACATGGCGGGTATTTCGGTGGGTACCGTCAAGACCCTCGAACGCTGCGGCATATCCTCACTCGAAACGCTTGTGCGCATTATCCAGGCACTGGGTCTGACGGACCAGCTACAGCCCCTGTTTGAGCTCCAGCACCGGTCGATCGCGCAGATGGAGCAGGCCGCGCAATCCCGTCGAATGCGCGCACCAAGAACGACTCCGAGGGCTCCGGCATGAGGAAGCTCCACGTGCGCTACCACGGATGGGGGGAGAACTGGCTGCTGGGCACCCTGGCAGACGATGGCGCGGAACTGCTGTTCGAATATTCCCCGGAGGCGCTGGCGCAGAACCTCGAACTCTCGCCGCGACATCTCAAACTTCGCCCGCAGGCCTATGGCGGCTTTCCGGATCACCAGCACCGGCTGCCGGGGCTCATCGCTGATGCTTTGCCGGATGGCTGGGGCCTGCTGCTGATGGACCGGGTCTTTCGCCAGCGTGGAGTCTCTCCCACTCCACTGGACTCGGCGACCGCGCGGTAGGCGCATTGAGCTTTGTGCCGGCCGACGCCGAACCACTGCCCACGGCCGACCTGCAACTGCTGGAACTGGCCAGGGCATCGCGGCAGGTACTCGCCGGCAGGGAAACGGAGACCTTGCTCGCGCTGGTTCGCACCGGCGGGTCGCCGCAAGGCGCCCGGCCCAAGGCGCTGGTGCGGTACGACCCCGCGGGCAAGCACATCAGCACCCTGCCCGACGCCGGCGGGCAGGCCTGGCTGGTGAAGTTTCAGGCCCAGGGAGAGCACAAGGAGGTTTGCGCCATCGAGAATCTCTACGCCCAACTGGCGCGGGAGTGCGGCCTGGAAATGCCGGCGACGCAGTATTTCGATCTGGACTCCGCACTGGCGGCTTTCGGTGTGGCGCGATTCGATGTCGACGACGGCAAGCGCGTCCCGGTGCACACCCTGGCCGGCCTGCTCCACGCCGACATCCGGGTGGCGGCAACCGATTACACCACCTTCCTGCGCGCAACCCGCATGCTGACGCGGGATGAACGCGAGGTGCAGAAAGCCTTCGCCCGCGCCGTGTTCAATGTCGTCTTCAACAACCGCGACGACCATGCGCGGAACTTCTCCTACCGGCTCGGGCACGACCGCCGCTGGCGCCTTGCTCCCTGCTATGACCTGACCTTCAGCGATGGTCCGGGGGGAGAGCACCAGACCGATGTATGCGGCGAGGGTCGCCGCATAACGCGCGCCCACCTGCTGACGCTCGCCAGCCAGGGCGGGATCGACGCCGCCGTCGCCACTGCCGCCATTGACCGAGTGGTCGGACAGGCGGTTCGATTCGGCGAACTGGCACCCGAGCACCCGATTCGCCGGGCGACCGCCCGACGCATCGCCGGCGCGATCGACGCCAATCGTGCGCTGCTGGCAGCCTGATGCCGGCCGGGATCTTGACCTGCCGCCCTTTCAGGAATTGATGCGCGGAATCAAACATTTGATCTTGCAATACTTGACCTGTGTGCTAGGATAAAAATCTGCCGAAAGGCATAAGTCAATCTGCCGCTTTTCCCCGCAGATTGCAGTCGGGGCCCAAACAACTGCCTCGCTTGTGAAATCCGCAATCGCGTTGCCTTGCGCAATGCGCCAACGGAAACATGGAGCGAAGCATGCACGGATGCCCTGGCCCTATCACCGGTCCTGACTCATTCACTCGCGCCCTGCCGCATGGCAGCGGGCGCGTAGGCTTCGTTCCGGTCGGCCGATGACCGGAATGCGCACGCCGCCGCACGCCAGCCGTGTCCTCACGGAATGGCTGGTACTCGTTGTCGTCCTGCTGGGCTTAGGTGCCTATATCGCCTATTCACAGTACCTCGATCACGTCCGCCTCGACACCCAGGAGAGCGAACGGCTGGCGAGCCAGGCCACCGTGATCGAAAGGAATCTGGTGCCGCAGCTTGCTTCAGTGAGCAAGGCGCTGGAAAGCGTCCGCGACGACTTGCCGAACTGGAAGGCACGAAAGGACGGGCTCCTATGGACCCATCGCCGACTGCAAGTCTTCGGCGACACGCTGCCCAGCGTGCGAACCATGCTGGTGGTCACTGCGGACGGAACGATCACCGCTTCCAACAACGAGAAACTGATCGGCGCCAACCTTGCACGTCGGGAGTGGTTCCAGCTGGCGGCCAGAAACAATGCCCCGCAAACGCTTTACGTGATCGAGCCCATCAAGTCGCTGCTCAATACCTACGCCATTGCCCTGGCGCGATCCATTTCCGGGCCCGACGGCGAATTTGCCGGGATGGTCTACGCCTCGCTGCATCCGGATTTCGCCGGGACGCTGCTGGATTCGGTCCGCTACTCGCCCGATACCGCGACCCTGCTGGTCCATGGCGACGGCAAACTCTTCGTGATGATTCCGGAGAGAGAAAACAGCGCCGGCCTCGATCTCGCGACGCCGGATACGCTATTCACCCGGCATCGCAACAGCGGCCAGACGTCGAACGTATTCACGGACATCGCCCGGATTGCCGGCAACAAGAGGATGGTTGCCTATCGAACCATCCAGCCCGCCAACCTGTCGATGGACAAGTCGCTGGTGGTGGCGGTTTCGCGCGACTATGAAACCATCTTCGCCCCCTGGCGACGCGACTCGATCATTCAGGGCGGGATGTTCGGCCTGGTGGCCCTGATCTGCGTTCTGAGCCTGTTGTTTTACCAGCGGCGGCAGGGCATCCTGCAGCGCCTCGCCGAGGACTACCAGGAGACGCTGCGTGCCAGGCCGGATCACTTGAACGAAGCCCAGCGCATCGCTCAGGTCGGCAACTGGACG
The DNA here is from genome assembly GCA_026399445.1 of Sulfuritalea sp. Classification (GTDB taxonomy): domain Bacteria; phylum Pseudomonadota; class Gammaproteobacteria; order Burkholderiales; family Rhodocyclaceae; genus Sulfuritalea. The sequence continues at coordinate 12,830 of JAPLRA010000377.1, read as the reverse complement.
CTCGATCTGCTCAGCGGCGAACTGATCTGGTCGGACGAAGTGTTCAACCTGTTCGAGATCGACAAGACGCAGTTCGGCGCCACCTACGAAGCCTTCCTCAATGCCATCCACCCCGACGACCGCGATGCGGTGAACCAGGCCTATACCAATTCGCTCACGACCCGCCTGCCTTACGAGATCACCCACCGCCTGCGCATGAGCGACGGCCGCATCAAGTGGGTGCACGAAAAATGCCTGTCCTACTTCGACGCGGCCGGCAAGCCGCTGCGGTCGCTGGGCACGGTGCAGGATGTCACCCGCAACAAGCAGGCCGAGATCGACCTGCGCATCGCCGCGGCCGCCTTCGAGTCGCAGGAAGCCATGATGGTCACCGATGCCGACAGCGTGATCCTGCGGGTCAACAAGGCCTTCACCACGATGACCGGCTATCCGGCCGCGGAAGTCGTGGGCCAGACACCGCGCCTGCTGCGTTCCGGCCGTCACAACGCCGACTTCTACCGCAACATGTGGCAGACCATCCGCCGCACGAGCGGCTGGCAGGGTGAAATCTGGGATCGGCGCAAGGACGGTACGGAGTATCTGAAATGGCTGACCATCTCGGCGGTGAAGGACGAGCATGGCGCCGTGACGCATTACATCGGCGCGCATTACGACATCACCGAACGCAAGAAGGCGGAAGACAGAATCAACGAGCTGGCCTTCTTCGACCAGCTGACCGGCCTGCCCAACCGCATCCTGCTGCTCGATCGCCTGCGTCAGACCATGACCGCCAGCTCGCGCAGCGGCAGCTACGCGGCGTTGCTGTTCATCGACCTGGACAATTTCAAGACGCTCAACGACACCCTCGGCCACGACATGGGCGACCTGCTGCTGAAACAGGTGGCCCAGCGCCTGAGCACCTGCGTGCGGGCCGGCGACACCGTGGCGCGGCTGGGCGGCGATGAATTCGTCGTAATGCTGGCCAGCCTGAGCAAGAGCGAACGGGATGCCGCCACGCAAACCGAAGCCGTCGGCGAAAAAATCATAGCGACCCTGAACGAGCCCTATCAGCTCAAGAATGCCGTCTGTCGCAGCACACCGAGCATCGGCGTGACCCTGTTCAGCGGCCAGCAGACCGAGATCGAGGTGCTGCTGAAGCAGGCCGACCTCGCCATGTACAAGTCAAAGGAAACGGGACGCAACGCCTTGCGCTTCTTCGACCAGGACATGGAAGTCGTGGTGGCCAGGCGCGCTGCGCTGGAAAGCGATTTGCGCGCTGCGGTCCAGGGGCAGCAGTTCCTCCTGCACTACCAGGCCCAGGTGGACGGCGGGCGCATGACCGGCGCCGAAGTCCTGGTGCGCTGGCAGCATCCCCAACGCGGCATGGTGTCGCCCGCCGAGTTCATTCCGCTGGCCGAAGAAACCGGCCTGATCCTGCCCCTCGGTCATTGGGTGCTGGAAACCGCCTGCCGCCAACTGGCCTTTTGGGCGAGCCGACCGAAGATGGCCCACCTCGGGCTTTCCGTGAATGTCAGCGCACATCAGTTCCGCCAGGCCGACTTCGTCGACCAGGTGCTGGCCGTGCTGGCGAAGACCGGCGCCAACCCGCAGCGCCTGAAGCTGGAACTGACCGAGAGCCTGCTGGTGCATGACGTCGAGCAGATCATCGAAAAGATGTTTGCGCTGAAGGCCCGCGGTGTGGGCTTCTCGCTGGACGATTCCGGCACCGGCTATTCGTCGCTGTCCTACCTGAAACGCCTGCCGCTGGACCAGTTGAAGATCGACCAGTCCTTCGTGCGCGACGTGCTCAGCGACCCCAACGATGCAGCCATCGCCCGCACCATCATCGCACTGGCGCAGAGCCTGGGGCTTGGCGTGATCGCCGAGGGCGTGGAAACGGCTGCGCAGCGGGACTTTCTGGCCAAATCGGGCTGCCATGCCTATCAGGGCTATTTCTTCAGCAAGCCCTTGCCGCTGGACCGCTTTGAAGCATTCGTGATGCCGGAGCGGGTGCCGAAATGAGCGGGCAGAAAGTCGGCGATGGCGACACGGCGATCACGGAGGAAGAACTGTTCCGCCCCGCCAGATCACGCTGGACCGTGCCGCTGCTGGCCGCGCTGACGCTGCTGGTGCCGCTGCTGGTAGTGGCGGTGATCAAGCACCATGGCCCGCAGTTGCAGCGTGATGCCTACACCAGTCTCGAGATCACGGCCCGGCTCAAGGCGCAACTGGTGGAGTCCTGGCTGGAGGAAAGACGCGGCGACGGCAGGACCCTGACCGCCGACGAGGAACTGGTCGAGCGCATTGCCGACCTTCAGCGCCGACCCGATCCGAAGCTAACGGCATTGATCGTGCGGCGGCTCGATGCGATCCGCCTGGCCTATGGCTATTCCTCCGTTTCACTGTACGGCCTGCAAGGCGAACGGCAGCTGAACTCCGGTGGAAACCATGAAATCTCCGCGCAGACGCTGGCGCTGCTGCCCGCAGCGCTTGGCAACGGGAAAATCACGCAAAGCGAGTTCTATCTGGATGCCCATGACGGCCTGGCGTCGCTCAACTTCGTGGTGCCCCTGCACCGCACCGTGGCCGGTCAAAGGCAATCGGTGGGCGCGCTGGTGCTGCATACCGAACCGGATACGTCCATTTTCCCGCTGATACTGACCTGGCCGTCGGCCAGCCCCAGTGGCGAAAACCTGCTGGTGCGGGGTGAGGGGGAATCGGTGGTATTCCTCAACGAATTGCGCCATGTAAAGAACACCGCCATGAAGCTCCGGCGCCCGCTGGCCGACCCTTTGTTGCCCGCCGCCATCGCCGCTCGTACCGCCAAAGCGGGTACGGTTCACGGCAGGGACTATCGCGGCATGGAGGTGCTGGCCGCCTTTCAACCGGTGGCGGGCACCGACTGGCACCTGATCGCCAAGCTCGATTACGACGAAGTCATGGCGCCGCTGTGGCAACTCGTCACCTGGGTCGCCCTGCTGGCCGTGGCCGCCGTCATCGCCATCGGCTGGGTGCTGCGCCGCCTCTGGATGCAGCAGCAACGTCTGATTCGACTTGCCGCGCAGGCCAGACTGACAAATAGCCTGCGCCAGCGGGAAGAGCGCTTCCGCGCCGTGACGGAAACGGCCTACGATGCCATCGTCACCGCCGATGCCGATGGCGAAATAGTCAGTTGGAACGCTTCCGCCGCGCGGATGTTCGGCTTCGACAAGGCCGAGATTATCGGACAACCGCTGACGCGGATCATTCCGCCGCGTTTCCACCAGATCGCCATGGCCGGCTTTCAGCGGTTGATGAATGGCGACCCCGACGGCAGGGACCGCAGCATCGCGGAACTGATCGGACGCCGCAAGGACGGCAGCGAGTTTCTCGTCGAACGCTCGATCGCGCTGTGGCAAACCGAGAATGGCCGCTTCTTCACCTGCACCATGCGCGACATCGGCGAGCGCAAGGAGGCGCTACGGGCGCTGCAGGAAAGCGAAAGTTGGTTCCGCAGCATTTTCGAGAGCGCCAGCATCAGCATCGCCTCGACCGACCGCGACGGACGGGTAGGCAGGTTCAACGATGCCTTCCGCGCCATGCTCGGTTATGACGCAGCAACGCTTGGCCAAATGAACTTTGCCGACTTCACGCACCCCGACGACCTGGCACTGGAACAGGTCTTTTTCGAGGAAGTCCTTGCCGGCCAGCGCAACTACTATCGCATCGAGAAGCGCTACATCGCCAAGGACGGTCACATCGTGTGGGTGGACCTCGCGGTGACGGCGATTCTTGATGAGCATAGCGAGGTCGCGAATTTCGTCGCCGTGATTCACGAGGTCACCGAGCGCAAGCAGAAGGAAGAAGAGTCTCGCCAGCTTCTGGCACTGCATGAAACCATCCTCAACAACGCGCTGGTCGGCATCGTCTACCTCAAGCAGCGACGCATCGTTTCATGCAACCGCCGCCTCGAGGAAATCTTTCACTACGAACCGGGCGAACTGGTCGGCGAATCGACCGAAAAGCTCTACGACTCCCACGAAACCTACGACCACATCGGCGATGTCGCCTACCAGGCGGTCGGTGAAGGCAAGAACTTCAGCTGCGAAGTCATGCTGCGGCACAAGGACGGCAGCGTGTTCTGGGGCGCTCTGAACGGTCGCGCCATTGATCCCGCCAATCCGCACGAGGGCAGCATCTGGATCTATGCCGACATTTCCGAGCGTCGTCGCGCAGAAGAAGAAAGCAGCAAGCTGAAACAAGCCTTGGAGCAGAGCCCGGTTTCGATTGTCGTCACCAACCGCATGGGCGTGATCGAGTACATCAACCCGAGCTTCACCCGGATTACCGGATACAGCCGCGAGGAAGCCATCGGCAAAACGCCGGCCATCCTGAAGTCCGACGAGACGCCCCGCGCCACCCATGAAGATCTCTGGCGCACCATTTTCGCCGGCAAAACCTGGCACGGCATCCTGCGCAATCGTTGCAAGAATGGCGACCTGATCTGGGAAGAGACGTCGATCTCGCCGATCTTCAGCGAGGACAGGGAGATCACGCACTTTGTGGCGGTCAAGGAGGATGTCACCGAGCGCAAGCGCATCGAGCAGGAACTGGAAGTGCATCAGACCCATCTCGAAGATCTGGTGATGCAGCGCACCGTCGAACTGAACGGCGCGCTGGCCGCAGCTCAGCTGGCCGACCAGTCGAAGGACGAGTTCCTCGCCAACATCACCCACGAATTGCGCACACCGCTGTCCGCCGTGATCGGCTTTTCGAGCCTGGCGCGCCCCTTTGCCAGCGACGCCCGCCAGCGCGAGTACCTCGACAAGGTCAACAGCGCCGGCAAGACGCTGGCCGGCATCATCGACGATCTGCTCGACCTGTCGAAGATTGTCGCCGGGCGCATGGACTTTGAAAAGCGCTCGTTCAGCCTGCGCCAGGTGGTCGGGCGCAGCCGTTCGGTGATCAGCTACAAGGCGCAGGAAAAGGGGCTGCAACTGGTCGAGCAGATCAGCGATGAGATTCCCGACGTGCTGCTGGGTGACAGCCTGCGCGTGGAACAGATCCTGTTGAACCTGCTGTCCAACGCCGTCAAGTTCACCGAGACCGGGCGCGTCGAACTGCGCGTCGGCCTGCTTTCCCGCGACGCCGAGCGCGTCTGCCTGAACATCGAAGTCGAGGACACCGGCATCGGCCTCAGCGAAGAAGGCATCGCCCTGATGTTCAAGCCCTTCTCGCAGGCCGACGCCTCGATGACGCGCAAGTTTGGCGGTACCGGCCTCGGCCTGGCGATCTGCAAGCGGCTGGCGGAACTGATGGATGGCGAGATCAGCGTTACCAGCAACGAGGGCAGCGGCAGCATTTTCCGCGTCAAACTCTGTTTTGCGCTGGGCGAGGCGAGCGACCTGCCGGCCGTGGAAAATGGACATGAATCGGCACAGGTGCGCTACCGCGATGCACGAGTGCTGGTGGTGGACGACCAACCCTTCAACCGCGACGTGGTCGAAGGCCTGCTCGCCGCTGTCGGCATTACGCCGCATCTGGCGGAGAACGGCCAGCAGGCGCTCGACGCCATTTCTCTGGGCAGCGAGACCTTCGACCTGATCCTGATGGACATCCAGATGCCGATCATGGACGGCCTCACCGCGACCCGCGTGATCCGCAAGCTGGACGGCTTTGCCGAGTTGCCGATCATTGCCATGACGGCGCATACCATGGCGCACGAAAGAGAGAAAAGCTTTGATGCCGGCATGAACGACCATATCGGCAAGCCCTTCGACGAAGCCGGCTTCTACCGCGTGCTGGCGAAGTGGATTCCGCGCGGCAAACAGTCCATGTCGACCGCGTCCGCGCCACGCCCGCCGTCAGACAACGGGCTGCCGCAGCTCGCGGGTGTGGATACGCGCGCCGGTCTGGCCCTGCTGCTGGGCGACGAGGCGCGCTATCGCCACTGGCTGGGCGACTTCGTGGTCGAAGCGCCGGCCGCGATGAAACAGATCCGGCAGGCCCTAGCTGCCGGTGCGCCTGAGACGGCCAGCATGGCGGCGCATACCCTGAAGGGGCGCATGGGCCTGCTCGGAATGAAGGCGCTGCATGCGATCGCGGCATCCCTCGAAACGGCGATCGACGGCGGCGCACCGGCGAGCGAACTGCTGCTCGATCTGGAGCGCGGCGTCGCCGCCATGTGCACCGAGATTCAGCAGGGACTGGGTTCGGTCGCGACGGCGGCACCGGCCGAACGCGCTACCGCACCGGTGGCGGACGAACTGCCAGCGGGAGCGCCACCGGCCTGCGTGGCGCGGCTGATCGAACACCTGCAGGAGGGCGACAGCGACAGCGACCTGCTGCTCGAGAAGTGCCTCGCCGAGCTCAAGGACACGGCCTGGGCGCCACATCTGCAGCAGGCGCTGAGCCATATCCGGAACTTCGATTTTGCCGCCGCCAGCGCCGTGCTTTCCGGCAACCGGCAGGCGCAGACGGAGGAAAGCTAGGCCATGGAGAAACTGATCCTGCTGGTCGATGACGACCCCGCCGTACTCGGCGTGCTCAAGGAGGCCTTGCGGCCGCATTACCAGATGCGCATCGCCACCCTCGGCCGCAAAGCGCTGGAACTGGCGCACCTGCAGCCCCTGCCCGACCTGATCCTGCTCGACGTCAAGCTGCCCGACATGACCGGCTACGACGTCTGCACCCAGTTGAAGAAGGACCCGCGGACGGCGGCGATTCCGGTGATGTTCCTGTCCAGCCACTCCGATGTGGACAACATCACCCGCGGACTCGAACTCGGCGCCGTGGACTACGTCAGCAAGCCGGTGGCGCCGCCGATCCTGCTGGCGCGCGTCCGCACCCACCTGCGTTTGCGCGAAGCCGGCGACCTCCTGCGCGATCAGAACCTGCATCTGGAAAGCCTGGTCAGCAAGCGCACGCGCGATCTAGAAGCGAGAACCCTGGAACTGCAGGCCCGCACCACGGACCTGCAGCTCAGCCAGGATCTCACCATCGTCGCGCTGGGTTCGATCGCCGAAACGCGCGACAACGAAACCGGCAACCACATCCATCGCACTCGCGCCTATGTGCAGGTGATGACCCAGCGCCTGGCGCCCCTGCCCCGCTACCGGACGGCCATTTCCGAAGAGCAATGGACCATGATCTGGAAGTCCGCGCCGCTCCATGACATCGGCAAGGTGGGGATACCCGATCACATCCTGATGAAGCCGGGCAAGCTCACCGCGGAGGAGTTCGATGCGATGAAGCGCCACCCGGCCATCGGACGCGATGCGCTGCGCGATGCGGAAACACGCATGGGCGCGGAAGGCTCGTTTCTCGGCGTCGCCAAGGAGATTGCCTACGGCCACCACGAACGCTGGGACGGCAGCGGCTATCCGCAGGGCATCAGCGGCGAGGCGATTCCGCTCTCGGCGCGGTTGATGGCGCTGGCCGATGTGTACGACGCGCTGATCAGCAAGCGCGTCTACAAACCCGCCTGGACCCACGCCGACGCCGTCGCCATGATCGGTGAAGGGCGCGGCAGGCATTTCGATCCATCGCTGGTCGATTGCTTCCTGGAGGACGCCGACGAGTTCCGCTACATCGCATCGAGATTCAGCGACGACATTGACGAGGGAAGTTCAAATGAGTGAAGTATTCAAGGTGTTTGCAGTCGATGACGATCCCTTCGTCCTCGACATCATCCACCGGATTCTCGATCCCGAGTGCGAGGTGGAAACCTTCGACAGCGTGGAGGCCTGCGCACCGCGGCTGGAGACGGTCAAGCCCGACATGTTCCTGCTCGACGTGCGAATGCCCGGCATGGACGGCTATGCCTTCTGCCGTCAGCTCAAGGACGACGAGAACTTCGCCCACATTCCGGTCACCTTCGTTTCCGGTCAGGATTCGATCGACGCCCGGGTCAAGGGCTACGATGCCGGCGGCGAGGACTTCATCGTAAAGCCCTTCGAGGTGGAGGAGGTACTGCGCAAGGTCAAGGTAGCGAAGCAGATCGTGCAAGGCCGCCTGGCGCTGGAACAACAGGCGAAGGACGCGCAGAAGTTTTCCTTCATGGTGATGTCCACCATGGAGGAGGCCGGAATCGCCCTCAATTTTATGTGCCAGCTGGTGGCGTGGGAAACCGAACAGGACATTGCCGCCGGGCTGCTCGAGCTCTTGCAGCGCTATCGGCTCGAAGGCGTGGTGCAGACACGCATCGCGGGGCGCTCACTGACGCTCAGCGCATCGGGCGCCAACCTGCCGCTGGAGGTTTCAGTGATGAATCATGTCAGCGGGCTGGACCGGATTTTTGACTTCCGCAACCGCAGCGTGCACAACTTCGAGCGCGTCACGCTGATGGTGAGCAACCTGCCTCTGGACAACCCGGATTACTGCGGCCGGCTGCGCGACAACCTTTCCATCGCGGCAAAGGGTGCCGAATCCAAGCTGCAGTCGCTGGAGGCGCTGGAACTCAACAGCCGCAACCAGGCCGGCATCCTGACGACGCTGGATTACGTTCGAGCCTCGGCCGACGCACTGCGGCAGGCCAACCAGAAGAACCATGCGGCAGCCAACGACCTCATGATCTCGGTCGAGCAGAAACTGGTGAACGCGTTCGTGCACATGGGATTGACCGAGAACCAGGAACACAAGGTGTCGGATCTGGTGAGCGAGGTCATGAAGCAGCAACAGGAATTGCTCGACAACAGCGAAGAGACGGACCGCGTGCTAAAGGACCTGGGCGAGCGGCTTGGGCAACTCGGCTTGGGCAAGGGTTAGAACGCCTGACCCGCCGCCGCAACCGACTACAACCAGCGCTGCATCGAATAGCCGCCGACGAGAGGCCGCTGCAGGGCCGCGCGGGCGATCTGCCGGCCCCACTTGAATTCCTTGAAGAGCACGACGAAGCGCCACATGTCGCGCAGCACCTTGGCGCGGTCGCGCCAGCTCAAGGCCATCAAGGCCGCGGGGAAATCCGCCTCGTGCGGTTTGTCGAAGGCAATCTTCAGCGGGTTCCACTGGTCGCTGCAGCGACGCACTTCGGAGGCGATCATGCGCCGGTACATCTCCTGCACCGGGATGTTGCGCAGCCGGGCTTCGACGATGGCCTCGCCGGAAATGGCGCCCGAATGCAGCGCGCAGCTCATGCCCTCGCCGATCATGTTGAGGAAACCGGCAGCCTGCCCGGTGACCAGCACGTTGCCCTTGCCGAAAACATAGCGATTGATCAGCGAGGGGCCGAAGTTCTCGGCGCAGCCTTCGTGGTCGTCGTCCGCCGGCTTGAGGCGCACGCCGTGCTTTTCTTCGAGGTAGTTCTGCACCACCGCGTGCTTCTTCGCGAAATTGTCGCCGCGCTTGAAGCCGACGCCGACGATCTGTCGCCCGTCGCGCGCATGGCTCCAAGTGTAGTGACCGAGGCCGGGATGGAACCAGAAATGGAAATAGTCCGCGCTCAGCGGGCAATCGATGATCTCGTGGAATTTCTGGCCGACGAAGAACCACGGAATCTGCTTCGTGTAGTCGGGATAGACGGCACGGACCACCAGCGAACTGGGGCCGTCGGCGCCGATCACCTGGCGCGCGCGGTACTCGACCGGCTCACCGTGCTTGCGCGCATGCACCAGTACGTGGTCGCCCTTCTCTTCCAGCCCGGAGAAGGAGGTCTGGTCGTGCACCTCGGCGCCGCTGCGCTGGATCGCCCAGTGGTCGGAGTACTTGCGGTGCAGGTGCGGCGTGGTGCCGTGGAAGAAATCCATCGGCATCGAAACCATGCTCGGAAAATGGAAGGTCACGCCGCGGCAGGAGGTCGGCTCGTGCAATGTTTCGCGCGGCAGCGGACCGAAATTCTCCAGCAGAAAGCGATGCCCGCGCGGCGACAGGATGCCGCTGCAAATCTTGTGGCGCGGCAATTCCTTGCGCTAGAGAATAATGGTCTCCAGCCCGGCATCGACCAGCCGCTTTGCCGCGGCGGCGGCGGCTAGGATGGCGCCGACGATCACTACATCAATTGAACGCACGTGCCGTCTTCCTTATCATGGTCGGGTCTCCCCCCAGTTCGGCCAGGTGCACCACGGGGATATCGGTGATGCGCCTGAATGCGGCGATGTCGGCCAGGTCTTCGACGACAATCCGCTCGGGCGTGCGTCCCCGCAGTATCCATCTCGCCTGCGTGTCATCGTCGGCGGCGGCCAGGCCCAGCCTGTGCCGCAAGCCCGGCGCCGAGGCCGGGATTGCAATGCGCTGCAAGTCGAGGCTGAGGCTGCAGCCGATTTCGATCTGCAGGTTGTTGTAGTAGATCACCATCCGCTCATAGTCGGCATGGCAGGCACGCGGTTCGATGACGTACAGGTCGGTGGCGGCCAGGTTGCTGCGTACGGCGGCACGACTGCACAAGGCGGCGCCGAGGCCCATTCGCTTCGACCCGGGCAGCCAGCGCCGCAATTGGCGCAACAACAGCCCGTCGGCGGCGACGATGCTGTGGCCACGCAGCGAGTCGACAAAGGATTGCAGGCGGGTTTGCGGAATATCGGCGCCGAGTTCGAGTGCCAGCGCAATGTCATCGCCATCATCAGCGAACACGGGCAGGTTGAGCAGGGCGACGGTCCGCTCGAGAAAGGCGGGGTCGGCACGTAGGGCCGGACCGGGCAGAAACACCGTGTCCGAACGCAGGCTGACCTGCGACGGGCCTGCGGGCCTCTCCTCGTGCTGCATCCTCGCCTGTAACTCGGCGAATAGCGCCGGGCGCTCCATAGGTGGCAACCCCGGCGGCGGCAAGGCGCCGGCCAACTGGTGGCGCAGTTCCATCACCATGCCCGACAGGTCGATACGTTCCGGGCAGACCGGGTCGCAGGCGCCGCACAGCGAGCAGGTTTCGACGGGGTCCGCCAGATCGGCGGCCGTCGCCCCGCACTGCAGGGCTTTGGCCATGCCTTCGGGAGTCAGGCGGGGATCGTGATGGCGGCGCCACATCGGGCATACCAGCAGGCACAGGCTGCAGCCGCTGCAGGCGGCGAAGTCGCGCGGCGCGGCCGGCGCTTTGGCGAGGGTGGCGGGCATCAGAAAATCACGTCGCGGTTGAGGATCATCGCCGGATCGGCTTTGCGTTTCATGGCCAGGTGGCGATCCACCAGCGCGTCACCGAAGACGCGCCGGATATAGCCTTTCATCATGCCGCCGAAGCGATAGTAGCTGGCGCCCATGTCGACGCCGATGTCATAGATCGCATTCTTGAAGGACTGGAAATGATCGCGGCTGTAGATGCCGCCTTCGATCATCGGCTCGAACTCGCAGCCGTAGGCCCAGCCTTCCGCGCCGGGCGGTATGCAGGACATCTCGTAGTGCGGTAGATGCTCCGGCCGCAGCTTGATGCCGACGCAGTACAGGGTGTAGTGCGTGAAATACTTGCGGCAAACGGCATTGCCGCGCTCGACGGCCTCGATGAACTTGTCGGCCGGCGTCGCCAAATCGGGAATCACCATCTGCTTCGAGCCCCAGTGCTTCCAGACCGCGCGCGAGAACACCACCGTGCGGTCGTACATCTTCTTGTCGCGCATGTACTCTGCGCGGCGGAACTCGGGAAACACTTCGCGCTTGCGCTGCAGCAGATACAGGGCTTCGCGGAACTTCCATGGGCGCAGGGCGTAATGTCCGGCCATGCACAGCGCGAAGCCGGTCTCGCCATAGCCGCGCAGACGGGACTTCCAGTGGGCATGAAACGCCGCTTCGCGTTCGTCCGAGTCGAAAGCCACCAGCAGATTCACCGCGCAATCCATGATGGTAAGGATGCCGGAGTAGTCGCTGGCATCGTTGCGGTCGAGTATCTGCAAGTCCTCGATGGCGACACGCAGCGAGGAATAGTAGTAGTAGTACATGCGCAGCGGCGTATAGGGGCGGATGCGCAGGGTCGCTTCGGTGATGATGCCGAACTGGCCGTAGCCGAGGATCACGCGCTGGAAGAGTTCCCCATTTTCGCTGTCCGAGCATTCGACGATCTCGCCGCTGGGTGTCACCACCTGCAAGGAGATCGCCTGATCGGCGCTGCAGCCGAGCCGGGCCGAATTGACGTCGATGCCGCCGACTCCCAGCGTGCCGCCCACGGACGAGGTCATGTTCAGCGGCGCCGAAAGGTAATCGAGATTCTCGCGGCGCAGTTCCTCGGCCAGGCTGTGCCAGAAGATGCCAGCCTCGGTACGCACCGTCAGCCCCGCCGCATCGATGCTGACGACGCGACTCATGCCGATCATGTCGAGCAGCACGCCGCCGAAAGCCACCGACTCGCCTTCGGTGGTCAGGCCGCCGCCGCGCACCGTTACCGGCACACGGTGGGTCTGCGCTGTCTTCAGCAGAAAGGAGACCTGGCCCGCATTGCGCGCGATCACCACACCATGCGGCAAGCCATACGCCGTGCCGCCGGCATCGGTCGCATAGACACCGCAGGCCACCGAGCCTTCGGCAAGCTCGACACCGCCGGCACGCAATGTCGCGACGAAGGCCGGCCAGCCCGCGCCATTCCAGCGCGCGGGGTTGGTCTGCTGACGTTTGATGCCCTGCAAGGCATCGGAGGCCACCGGGCACGGACCCACGGTGCCGGGTTCAACGAGAGGAATCTTCAACAAGAAAGCCCTGTGGGTGATCTGCCGGGAATGATACCCCGCACCGAAAGCAGAAACGCCTCGCCCGGCAGCATGCCAAGTGAGGCGTTTCGTCATTCTTTTGCTGAAACCTTTCAGAGTCAGCGACTTGCATGAATATGTTGGCGGAGTGGACGGGACTCGAACCCGCGACCCCCGGCGTGACAGGCCGGTATTCTAACCAACTGAACTACCACTCCGCATTGGAAGGCGCGCATTTTGACATAGGCGGCGGGCCAGCGCAAGAAATGTTCG
>JAPLRA010000194.1:1686-8823 GCA_026399445.1 Sulfuritalea sp. | reverse complement strand
ATCAGTTCCCGCTGCTCGGGATGTGCTCGCAGGTTGATGGCGGCGTCGCGCATGAGTTTCTCCTGGTTCGTACACACAATAGATATACACAGCTTACGGGCGCGTATAGCAGTTGTCAACACACGGCTGGTCCCGAACGACAAGCTCTCGTGCAAACGCCGGATCAGCTTTTGTGAGAACATGTGGGTCAGTTTTGGTGAGCGGTGAAGTTCTTTTCAAGGGCAGCCTTGTTCCGGCGGGGTAGTTTTGGGGGTACTTTGGAAATGACAAAATTGAAGATCCTTGCGGCACAGAGGTTTGCGTTTGTTATTGTGTAGCGCTCACCCCACCATTTTCAAAAGGTCAGATTCGGGTCTGGCCTTTTTCTTTTGGCGCCAGCGAAAGAATATGTCCGACGCGTGGGTTGCCATGCCCGCTGAGTACCGCGGCATAGGTGGCCTGAACCGCATCCGGCCCGAAGTGATGCTCGACCACCAGCCAGGGCGACACCGGATCGCACACCTTGCCGACGAACCCGTTCCATGCCGACAGCAGGCGCTGGCCCAAAATGTTTGCGCCCCATTCCGCGCTGCGTTTCTTGATTTGCGCCGGCGCAAAAAATAGCGTGGCTCGTGGCCCGGGAAGGTCTTTGGCGCCACCCAGTTGCTCGACATGCGTGCCACCGATGGAACTGCTGTATTTCAGGTTGGAGAAGCGGGTGTGAATTGCCCTGCGCAGGTCCGCATTGCCGGCGAAGTCGATGTAGACGCAGGTTGCATCGGCGGCGACCCGATCGAGTTGATCGTAGGCCAGAACCCGGTGATAGCAACCGAGGCTGTTGCAGAACTCCAGATTGGCGGCCGACGTCAGGCCGACTACTTCGATACCTTGCCGTTGGGCGAGCTGAAATGCCGTGCCGTAGGCGGTCTTGCTCGACGCACTGGAAAGCAGCATGACGCCGCCGCCGAAAAAATCGTTGTCCGCGAGGAAATCATCAATCAGCCATGAGGTGATGAACAGGGGACGCAGCAGTGCCTGAACATCTTCCGTCTGCGGCGTATAAAAGAGGTCGGCGCTGCAGCGCAAATAGTTGTTGTAGACGGCATGCAGAGCGGCGCGATGCTCGGCGCCGTCGAAGAATCCCTCCGGTGAATGGCGCGTGGGCTGCAGCGTGACGCTGGACGACATCGGGTAGTAGCCATAGAACTTCTCGCCGACCGATACGCCGGCGTGCCGCGACTCCACCACGGTGCCAAAACCCCAGACCGGTATGCGCCCCCATCCGGCATCGGCCGGATAGAAACCCCAGTAGTTCATCGCGTCGCCAAAGGCGGCGTAGGTGATGTTGTTGGCCGTCAGCGCAAACCTGTCCACGCACAGCCGAACCTGGCCGTCTTCGAGGGCTTCCTCCTGCGTTTCGCGCAGCTCGGTCCGGGCCAGTTGATCCTTGCCAACGAGGAAATCAATCGTGTTCATCGCGCACCTCCGCATGATTCGGGGCAAATGCCCCTTCGTTCGCAAGTATCGCCGCAAATGAAAAGGGCCTGCATTTCTGCAGACCCTTTGTTTGATACTGGTGCGCCCGGAGAGATTCGAACTCCCTACCCCTTGGTTCGTAGCCAAGTACTCTATCCAGATGAGCTACGGGCGCTTGAGAGGGCCGAATTATACCGAAGATATCGGCGAAGACAAGACGGAGGCCGCGCCAGCGCGGCCTCGCTACGGCGATCGGGCTTTACTTCTTCTGCGCCGCGCGAACCCGCTGGGCCAGTTCCCTCACCTGTTCCGCGGAAGCTTCGCCCGGCCCCTTGTCCTTGAATACCAGCCAGAGCAGGGCGCCATTGATAATGATCAGGGCGACTTCGATGTACAGGATCGGCGCTATCAGTTGCCGCTGGGAGTTGTCGGCAAAGACAAAGTAGAAGCCTTCGAAGGTGGGCAGGGCGGCTTTGGTGATTGCGCCGAAGAACTCGAAGGGAGGAAACAGGAGCACCAGAACCAGATTGATCGCCACCAGCCCCAGCACGATTCTTTGTTTGCGATTACCCCCGGGACGCGTGAGTTGCCGTAGCGGCGGATCGCGCAACAGCAGCAGGGCGATAAAGGCATTGATCAGGACCACGATGACTTCGAGCGTAAGGAAGTTTGCATTCACCGTGCGATTCTGATGGGAACCGAAAGCGATGTAGAAGCCGTCGAAGGTCGGGATGCCGCCGCGTTGCAGTGAAATGTAATCGTAGGGCGGGAACATCAGAAGCAACACAAGGTTGGCGACTGCGACGACCAGCGCGATTCGTTGTGCATTATTCATGGCGCTTCCACGGCGGGCTCGAACGGCCCTTTCCTCCATACTTTGCAGATCAATATAGGGTAGTCGAGATACCCGACAGGCGCAATCTGTCTGGAGCGCAGTGGATCGCGTATAAACTCCGCTTGTTCAGCGGATGAGAGGCGGCACCATGAAACGAATTCTTTGGATTTTGCTCGCCTGCGGCGCGGCCTGCCCGGCTTTCGCCCAGGAGATCAGCCTGCGCCACGATCTCGACGGCAAGGCGCTGGACACACTGGCGACGCAGGTGCTGCGCTTCAACGACGAGCTGAAAGGCAAGGGCAAGGTGGTCCTGCAGGATGCCCGCGGGCTGGAGAACAAGCACGCGTTGCCTCATCTTGCGCTGCTCGATCCCGACGACAGCATGGAGTTCTTCGGCACGCGGCCGCGTTTCCGTGCCTTGCATGAGGTCATGCGCGAAGCGGGGCAGAAATTCGACGCCGCGCAGTTCTACCCACAGGTCGCCGATGCGGTGGACGATGCGAGCGGGCGCATTCAGGCCTTGCCGCTGGCGCTTTCGCTGCCGGTGTTGTTCGTCAACCGCGTTGCCCTGCGCAAGGCCGGGGTCGATCCGGAGCGGCCGGGCAAGACCTGGTGGGAACTGCAGAAAACCGCGGGCGAGATTTACGACAAGGGAGGCAAGTGTCCGCTGACCACCGCACGGTTTGCCTGGGTTCATTCCGAGAATGTGTCGTCGCAGGCGGGCGAGGCCGTGGTGGCAAAGCTTGGCAAGGTGGACAAGGTGCTGGCAAACGGCATGGTCAACGTCAAGCACCTGGCGCTTCTGGCAAGTTGGCAGAAGAGTCGCTACTTCCATTACTCGGGGCCGGCACGCGAAGGCAACCGGCGTTTTCTCAGCGGTGAATGCGCGATGCTGACCGGCGAATCTTCGCTGTATGCCGAAGCCAGGCGCGCCGGAATCGATGTCGGCATGGCAGCCCTGCCGCACTACGACGATGTTTATGCTGCCAAGCCGGCCGACGTGCTGGCTGACGGTGCTGGATTGTGGGTGCTGGCCGGGCACAAGAAGGACGAAGACAAGCTGGCGGCGCGCTTCATGACATTCCTGCTGCGACCTGAGGTGCAGAAGGAGTGGGTGCACGCCACCAGCTATTTGCCGATGACGCCGGGGGCGGTAAGCGCGCTGCGCGATTCGGGGATTCCCCACAACCTGCTCGATGCGGCGCAAAAGCGCCTGTCGGTGTCGAAGAAGGGCAGTACGCGAGCCAGACACGGGCCGGTCCGCGATCGCCTGCATGAATTTCTCGGTGAAGAGGTAGCCTTTGTCTGGACCACCGATCGGCCCGCCAAAGAGGCGCTCGACAATACCGTGCGTCGGGTCAATGAGGCGATAGCTCCCGCAGTTCCCAAAGCTGCCATCGCGCCACCCGCCAAACCAGCAGCGGGTTCGCGCAAGCCGTGATCTATCCGCGCATCATCGCGCACCGTTGCGGCGGCGCCCTGACGCCGGAGAACACCCTGGCCGGCCTTCGGCTGGCGGCGCGTCTGGGTTGTCGCGGCGTCGAGTTCGATGCGATGCTTGCCGCCGATGGTGTGCCGGTGCTGATTCACGACGAAACGCTGGAGCGCACCACCTCCGGGCGGGGGCGGGTCGCGGACACGGACTCGGCCCGGCTGGCCGAACTCGATGCCGGCACCCGGCATCATGTGGCGTTCGCCATGGAGCCACTGCCGACGCTTGATGCGGCGCTGCAACTCTGTGCCGCGCTGGGCTTGTGGGCCAATGTCGAAATCAAGCCGTCTGCCGGGCAGGAGGCGGAGACCGGACGCGTCGTGGCCCGCCATACCGCGGCGGCAACGTGCACGCTGCTGCTGTCGTCGTTCTCGGCGGAAGCCCTGCGCACCGCGGCGAGCGAAGCGTCCAACGTGCCGCGCGCCCTGCTGGTCGAGGCGATACCGGCCGACTGGCGCGAGCAAGTGGCCGGATCGGGCGCGCTAGCCTTGCATTCGTCAGCGCGCAAGCTGACCGCCGACGCGGCGCACGCTGTGCTTTCCGCAGGGTTTCCGTTGCGGTGTTACACGGTCAATCGCCGTGAAGATGCCGATCGTCTGTTTGCCATGGGCGTCAGCGCCGTGTTCACAGACCGGCCCGATCTTTGGATTCCATCCGAAATGTAAGTCCGGCTAACAGCCGCTTACATTTCGATTGTCAGCGCCGGGTTGTCTCTGGCGTTATTCTGCGCATGGGGCTGTCCCATTTCAAACACAAGGAGCAACAAATGAAACGCACATCCACTCTGCTGGTCGCTGTTCTTGCCGCTTTTGCCCTTCCGGTTCTGGCGCAAACCAGCACGCCCAAGGTCGATCAACGCCAGGCTAACCAGCAACAGCGCATCGATCAGGGCGTCAAGTCCGGCGAGCTGACCGGCAAGGAAGCCGCCCGTTTGGAAAAAGGCCAGGAGCGCGTGCAGAAGATGGAAGACAAGGCCAAGGCCGACGGCAAGGTAACGCCGAAGGAGCGTGCGCGTCTTGAAAAAGCCCAGAACGTCGAGAGCCGCAAGATCGCGAATCAGAAGCACGACCGTCAGCATGATCGCAACCACGACGGCAAGAAGGATCGCCCGGCCAAGAACAAGTAAGCAGCCTGTCGCGTACCACCCAAGCCCGCCTTCGCGCGGGCTTTTCTACGTTTTGTTCGCGTAAAATCGCTGCTTCGCGTCCCAGCCAGCGTTCCCCGCCATGAAAAGCTCCGAAATCCGCCAGAAGTTCCTCGATTTTTTTGCGTCGAAAGGCCACCAGGTGGTGGCGTCCAGTTCGCTGGTGCCGCACGAGGACCCGACCCTGCTGTTCACCAACGCCGGGATGAACCAGTTCAAGGATGTCTTCCTTGGCTTCGACAAGCGCAGCTACACGCGTGCCGCGAGCTCGCAGAAATGCGTGCGTGCCGGTGGCAAGCACAACGACCTGGAGAACGTCGGCTACACGGCGCGGCACCACACCTTCTTCGAGATGCTGGGCAATTTCAGTTTCGGCGACTACTTCAAGCGCGACGCGATCAAGTACGCCTGGGAATTGCTGGTCGATGTCTTCAAGCTGCCGGCCGACAAGCTCTGGGTGACGGTGTATGCCGAGGACGACGAAGCCTACGACATCTGGACCAAAGAGATCGGCGTGCCGCCGGAACGCGTGATCCGCATCGGCGACAACAAGGGCGCGCGCTATGCGTCCGACAATTTTTGGATGATGGGCGATACGGGTCCCTGCGGCCCCTGCACCGAAATCTTCTACGACCATGGCGAGCACATCTGGGGCGGCCCCCCGGGCAGCGAGGATCAGGACGGCGACCGCTACATCGAGATCTGGAACAACGTCTTCATGCAGTTCAACCGCGACGAAGCCGGCGTCATGCATCCGCTGCCCAAGCCTTCGGTCGATACGGGCATGGGCCTCGAGCGAATTTCGGCGGTGCTGCAACATGTGCATGCCAACTACGAAATCGATTTGTTCCAGGCGCTGATCGCCGCCGCTGCGCGCGAGACCTCGGATGCCGACATCGAAAGCCCCTCGCTTCGCGTGCTGGCCGACCATATCCGCGCCTGTTCCTTCCTGATCGCCGATGGCGTGATCCCCGGCAACGAAGGGCGCGGCTACGTCCTGCGCCGCATCATCCGCCGCGCCATCCGCCACGGCTGGAAGCTGGGCGCGCGCAGCGCCTTTTTCCACAGGATGGTGCCTGACCTGGTGACCGAGATGGGTGTGGCCTTCCCCGAACTCGCCAGCGGCAAGACGCGCGTGATGGACGTGCTCAAGCAGGAGGAGGACCGCTTCTTCGCCACCATCGAGCACGGCATGGCGATCCTCGAAGCCGAACTGGAACTGATGGAAAAGACCGGCGTCAACATGTTCAACGGCGAGACCGCGTTCAAGCTGCACGACACTTACGGCTTTCCGCTCGACCTGACGGCCGACATCTGCCGCGAACGACAGCTCACCGTGGACAGCGCCGCCTTCGATACCGCGATGACACGGCAGAAGGAACAGGCGCGCGCCGCCGGCAAGTTCAAGATGGCGGCCAATCTCGACTATGCAGGGCCGGCGACGACATTCCACGGCTACGAGACGCTGGAAGCCAAAGGCAACATCCTCGCCCTCTACAAGGACGGCACGGCGGTCAATGAACTGATCGAAGGCGAGATCGGTGTGGTGGTGCTCGACGACACGCCGTTCTACGCTGAATCCGGCGGCCAGGTCGGCGACGTCGGCGAATTGCGCTCGACGCATGGCATCTTTGCCGTGGAAGACACGCAGAAAATCCAGGCCAGCGTCTTCGGCCATCATGGCGTGGTGCGCACCGGGATACTAAAAGTCGGCGGTGGCGTTACGGCGAAGGTAGACACCCTGGCGCGCGCCCGCACCATCCGCCACCACTCGGCGACGCACCTGATGCACAAGGCGCTGCGCGAAGTGCTCGGCGCCCATGTGCAGCAGAAGGGCTCGCAGGTCGACCCCGACAAGACCCGCTTCGACTTCGCCCACACCCAGCCGGTGACGGCCGAGGAGATCGCGCGCATCGAACGCATCGTCAACGACGAGATCATTGCAAACGCTGCCGCCGAGGCGAAAGTGATGGATCTGGAAAGCGCGCAGAAGACCGGTGCCATGATGCTGTTCGGCGAGAAGTACGGCGACGAAGTGCGTGTGTGCACCATCGGCAGTTCCAAGGAGCTTTGTGGCGGCACGCATGTGACGCGCACCGGCGACATCGGCCTGTTCAAGATCGTCATGGAAGCCGGCGTCGCGGCCGGCGTGCGGCGCATCGAGGCGGTGTGCGGCGACATTGCCGTGGCTCGCGTGCAGCAGCAGCAGGC
>JAPLRA010000194.1:0-1635 GCA_026399445.1 Sulfuritalea sp. | reverse complement strand
GCCGGCGGAAGCCGCCGCGCGCGTGGCGCAGATTCAGGACAACGTGAAGGCGCTGGAAAAGGAACTCGCGCGTCTCAAGTCGAAGCTCGCGGCTTCGCAGGGCGACGATCTGATGAGTCAGGCCGCCGACGTCAAAGGCATCAAGGTACTTGCCGCGGTTCTCGAAGGCGCCGATGCCACGGCGCTGCGCGAAACCCTGGACAAGCTCAAGGACAAGCTGAAGAGCGCCGCCATCGTGCTGGCCAGCACCGGCGAGGGCAAGGTCAGCCTGATCGCCGGTGTCACGGCCGATCTGACGGGAAAGATCAAGGCCGGCGAACTGGTCAACTTCGTCGCGCAGCAGGTCGGGGGCAAGGGCGGCGGACGACCCGACATGGCGCAAGCCGGCGGCACCAATCCGGCGGCAGTGCCGGCAGCGTTGGCCTCAGTCAAGGCTTGGGTCGAGCAGCGCTCCTGACTCTTTTGGTTTTTCGCATCGCAGGGTGGAAGCGCGATTCAGAAAAGGGTGTCAGGGTGGTCCTGCCGTTCCGGCGGTCACGATTTGATTCAGATGACAGGCAAGTCCCCGCCGGCGACAGCTATTTTCCGGTTGCGCCGCTTTTCCTTCTCACAACTTCCTTGCAGATTTCGTTGAAATGCTCGTGCGTTTCCGACTCAATCAAGGAACGGCCGAAACTCAGGGGCAACACCGTGTCGGGAATCGCTTCAGACTGATACCGGATTCGCGTTGAGCCCTCGACAGCTTCGATTTGCGTAAGCCCACGAAATTGCTTCATGTTCCCACTGATCATTCTTGACTCGAATTTCACGAATGGCGTCAGGGTAATCTCGCGTACCGACTGAAACTCGAAAGTAAGCGGGCCGAAGTTGGTCTTGCCCGATTGTGATACCCGGACAACATTGCCGTCACGGGACAGCACCTTGCTCGACCTTATGTTGGAAATGAACCGGGGCAGATGCTCGAAATCGGTGAGCACATCCCAAACTTCAGTCGTTGTTGCAACAACGACAGCCTCGACGTCGACCCGAACGAGTTCCCCCTTAATGTCGACGCGCACCGTGATGTCGCCGCATGTCTCGGCTGCCGCATCAAGGGGCGACATGACTCCAAGGAGAAACATGACAGCGAAGATACGCCCGGGACGAGTCCATTGTGCCAAGATTGCCAACCTCTCACCTGCGTCGATGACCAAGCCACCACTGAATTGCCGCGGCAATCAGGGCGACCATCGCCGCCTGATTCACATCCTCGGATTGAATGCCATCACCGAGCAGCACGTCGCTTAGCAATGAGCCGACAAAGACGCCCAAACTGGCAATGATTATCGCGACGGTTCTGTTCATTCCGAATTCTTCACAGATGTTGGTCTCATAGATGAGGATGTGCCACGGTTGTGATGATAGCGTCGAACATGGGGCTGCTGTTGGCCGGGCAGTTTGGCGGCGTCAGAAATCGGTGGAAATTCCCGGCCAGGCGGCCGTCAGGGCTGCCTTGAATTCGTCCTTGATGCGAACCAGCGCCGGCTGCGTGTCGGCCTCGAAGCGCAGCACCACGACCGGCGTCGTATTCGAAGCGCGCGCCAAACCGAAGCCGTCGGCATACTCGGCGCGCACGCCGTCGATGGTGATCAGTTC
>JAPLRA010000369.1:932-1783 GCA_026399445.1 Sulfuritalea sp. | reverse complement strand
TGAGGATGGCGCGGGCGATGGCGATGCGCTGGCGCTGGCCACCGGAAAGCCGCGCGCCGTTTTCGCCGATCACGGTATCGAATCCCTGCGGCATGGCGGCGATGAACTCCAGCGCATGGGCGGCGCGGGCGGCGGCTTCAATTTCTGCGCGGCTGGCGTCGCGCTTGCCGCCGTAGGCGATGTTGGCGGCGACCGTGTCGTCGAAAAGGAAGACGTCCTGCCCGACGTGGGCGATATTGCTGCGCAGGGACGTCAGCGTCAGGTTTTCGATGTCGTGGCCGTCGATGCGGATCTGTCCGCTGCTGGCATGATAGAAGCGCGGCACCAGATTGACGAAGGAGGTCTTGCCGCCGCCCGAGGGCCCGACCAGCGCCACGGTTTCGCCGGGCCGGATTTGCAGGTCGATCGCGGTCAGCGCGTCGCGCTCGGCGTCGGCATAGCGCAGGCCGACGGCGGTGAATTCGATCTCGCCGCGGGCGCGGCCGAGGTTCAAGGTTCCGCCGTCGACTTCGGGCGCTTCATCGAGCAGGCGAAACACGCTTTCGGCGGCGGCCAGGCCGCGCTGCAGCGGCGCGTTGATGTCGGCCAGGTGCTTGAGTGGCGCCAGCAGCAGGAGCATTGCGGTAATGAAGGAAACGAAACCGCCGACCGTGGTTTCGTTGCCGGCGGACTGTTGCAGAGCGACGTAGACGACAATCGCCAATCCCACCGAGGCGAAGTTCTGGTTGATCGGCGCGACCGCCGCCGCCGCAATCGCCTGGCGCATGCCATAGCCGCGCAGTGCGTTATTGACCCTGGAAAAACGCGAGGTAGCGTGCGCTTCGCCGCCGAAAATCTTGACCACCTTCTGC
>JAPLRA010000369.1:0-925 GCA_026399445.1 Sulfuritalea sp. | reverse complement strand
GGCCGCGTATCGATTCCTGCAGTACTTCGTTCATCTGCGCCATGCCGTCCTGCGCTGCCAGCGAAAGCTTGCGCAGCCGTTTGGAGAAGGCGCGCACCACAAGTGCGGTGAGCGGAATCACCGCCAGGCTGATCAGGGTCAGTTTCCAGTTCAGATACAGCAGCCAGGCCACCAGCCCGAGCACCGAGAGGCTGTCGCGGATCAGCACGGTCAGCGTCGAGGTCGCCGCGGCAGCAACGCCATTCACGTCATAGGCGATGCGCGTGGCCGGCACCGAGGAGGCGTGGGCGTCGAAATAGCTGGTCGGCAGGCGCATCAGGCGCTCGAACATCAATTGGCGCAGGTCGGTGATGACGCGGTTGGAGACCCAGGACATGCCGTAGGAGGCAAAAAAACCGGCCACGCCGCGCAACAGAAAGATACCGATGATGGCCAGCGGCAACCAGGCCAGCCAGTCGTTGCCGCCCTGGCCGAAGCCTTTGTCCAGCAGGGGCTTCATCAGCGCCGGAAACAGCGGTTCGGTGGCCGCCGCCAGCACCGTGGCGGCCAGCGTCAAGGCGAAGCCCTTCCAGTGCGGGCGCACATGGCCGAGCAGGCGCAAATAGAGGTCGCGGCTTTCTTGCACTGGGAGTCGGGAAACGGGAAACCGCGAAGTATACAGGGGCTTAGGCCGGAAACTCAGTGCGCCGCATCCCAGTTGGCGCCGACTCCCACTTCGACCAACAGTGGCACCTTCAGCTTCGCCACCCCACCCATCAGCTTCGGCAGGGCCGTATCGACGATGGCGAGTTCCTCGTCCGGCACTTCCAGTACCAGTTCGTCATGGACCTGCAGAACCAGCAGGGTGCGCAGTTTTTGCGCGTCGAGCCAGTCCTGCACGGCCAGCATGGCGCGCTTGATCAGGTCGGCGGCGGTGCCCTGCATC
>JAPLRA010000500.1 GCA_026399445.1 Sulfuritalea sp. | reverse complement strand
GTCACCGCGGCGCCGAACTTCGCTTTCGAACTCTGCCTGCGCCACCTCGATCCGACCCGATTGCAGGGGCTCGACCTGGGCTCGTGGCGTTACTCGGCCCACGGCGCCGAACCGGTGGCGGCGGAGACGCTGGCGCGCTTTGCGGCGGCCTTTCATCCCTATGGCTTTCGCGCCACTGCACTGGCGCCGGTCTATGGCTTGGCCGAATGCACGGTCGGCCTTGCCGTATCGCCGCCCGGGCGCGGGCCGCTGATCGATCGGGTGCAGCGCGAAGCGCTGGCCGCAGGCGATGCCCGGCAAGCGGCGGCCGACGATCTGCATGCCTTGAGCATGGTCGCCTGCGGACGCCCGCTGCCGGGACACGAGGTGCGCATCGTCGATGAGGCGGGTCGCGAACTGCCGTCGCGTCGCGTCGGCCGCCTGGAGTTTCGCGGGCCGTCGGCGACGCGCGGCTACTACCGCAATACCGAGGCCAGCGCCAGGCTGATCCGCGACGACTGGCTCGATTCGGGCGACCTCGCCTATCTGGCCGAGGGCGACATCGTGATCACCGGGCGCCTCAAGGACACCATCATTCGCGGCGGGCGCAACCTCTATCCTTACGAACTGGAGGAAATGGTTGGCGCCATTCCCAGCGTGCGGCGCGGCTGCGTCGCGGTATTTGGCGTGACGGTGTCGGGGCAGGGCACCGAGAAGCTGGTGGTGGTGGCGGAAAGCCGGGAGACCGACGCGGCCGCGCGACAGGAGCTGGTTCGCCGCATAAACGCGCTGACCGTTGATCTGCTCGGCACGCCGCCCGACGACGTGGTGCTGGCGCCGCCCAACGCCGTGCTGAAAACCTCCAGCGGCAAGATCCGGCGCGCAGCGACGCGCGACATCTATTGCGGCGAAGGATTCGCTCACGGCGGACGTTCGCTTTGGCTGCAAGTCGTCCGGCTCCGCCTGGCGGGTTTTTGGCAGTCTGCCGTCGCCTCCATCCGTCGCAGCGGCGAACTGCTTTACGGGGTCTATGCCTGGTGCATCTACGGGTTGCTGCTGCCGCCTGCCGCGGTCGGCATCCTGTTGCTGCCCAGCGCGGCCCTGCGCTGGCGTTTTGCGGGTGCAATAGCGCGAACCTGCGTTCGGCTGTGCGGCATCCGCCTGCAGGTCGAAGGACTGGAGCACGTGCCGCGGCAGGCGGGGGTGTTCGTCGCCAACCACGCCAGTTATATCGACAGCATCGTGCTGGCGGCGGCGCTGCCGGTTCCCGTGAGCTTTATCGCCAAACAGGAACTCGCGACGCATCCGTTTGCCGGCCCGCTGCTGCGGCGCTTGGGTGCGGCATTCGTCGAACGCTTCGATGCGCGTCAGGGAGTCGATGATGTACGGCGTCTGGCGCAGGCCGCCGGCACGCAGCCCCTGTTCTTCTTCGCCGAAGGCACCTTCACTCGCCAGAAGGGTCTGCGGCCCTTTCGGCTCGGGGCCTTCCAGATCGCGGTACAGAACGGGCTGGCGGTAACGCCGGTGGTGCTGGCCGGTACCCGCGAAATCCTGCGCGACGAATCCTGGCTGCCGCGCCGCGGTTCGGTCCGCGTCAGCATCGGGGCCCCCATCGTCCCTGCCGGGGAAGGTTGGCAGGCCGCGCTGCAACTGCGTGATGCGACGCGGGCGGTGATCCTGCGCGAGTGCGGCGAACCCGATCTGGATGCATGCGGCCCATGAGCCGAAATATTCTTGCCGACGGCGTCAAGGCTCGGGAGGTTTGGGCCTGGGCCATGTACGACTTCGCCAACTCGGCCTACACGACGACGGTAGTGACGGCGATTTTCAACGCCTATTTCGTCGCCGTGGTGGCCGCCGGTGCATCGTGGGCAACGCTGGCCTGGACCACGACGCAGGCCATCGCCAGCATCGCCATCATACTGCCGGCGGCCAGCGTCGGCGCCTATGCCGACCGCCACGGG
>JAPLRA010000056.1 GCA_026399445.1 Sulfuritalea sp. | reverse complement strand
GCTTCCGGATAGTCGAAATCCAGCGCCACGAAGCGCTGCCGCGTGCTCGGCTTCATTTCCTTGAGCACTCTCTGGTAGCCTGGGTTGTAGGAAATCACCAGCATGAAGTCGGGTGGCGCCTCGATGTACTCGCCGTGTTTCTCGACCGGCAGGGCACGGCGCGAATCGGTCAGCGGATGGATCACCACGGTGGTGTCCTTGCGCGCTTCGACGATCTCGTCGAGATAGCAAATGGCGCCGGCGCGCACGGCGGCTGTGAGCGGGCCGTCCATCCAGACGGTTTCATCGCCGACGATCAGGTAGCGGCCGACAAGGTCGGAGGTGGTCAGGTCGTCATGGCAGGCGACGGTCACCAGAGGCCGCTTCAGACGCCAGGCCATGTGCTCGACAAAGCGCGTCTTGCCGCAACCGGTCGGGCCCTTGAGCATTCCCGGCAGGCAACTGGTCGCCGCCGCTTCGAACACGGCGAGCTCATCGCCGGTGGCGTGGTAGTAGGGCTCGCTGTCGAGGCGCACCAGCGGTGTGGCGAGCGTGTGATCATCGGCTCGAACATCGGCCCGGCCGACGGGTTTGGGACCATTCATGTCGGCACCTACTTTTTGGCTTCCTTGGCCTGCTTGGCTTCGTCAGCCATGCGCTTCTTCAGCTCACGCAGTCGAGAATCGACTTGCGACTGCTCGTAGAAATTTCCGTCGCCGGCCTTTTGCGCCAGCTCGAGCTGCTCGACCCCTGCCGGCAACTGGCCCAGCAGCACGTAGGCCTCCGCCTGTGCCCGATGCTGCTGCAAGCGCTTGCCGAGCAGAGCATAGGTCTTGGCCTGCAAGGCATGCATCTTTGCATCCGTCGTGTAGCTCAACAGATCGTCTTCGGTGGCCTTGAGCGCCTCCTGCGGCAAGCGTGCCTCGAGCAGGGATTCCACCAGGCCATAGGTGATCGCACGTTCCTGCGGATAGCGCGGCTGAGCGGCGCGCAGGATCTTCACGGCACCCGGAGCATCGCCCTGCTTCAAGCGCAGTTGCGCCGCGAGCGTTTCGATCATGGGCGATACCACCTTCAAGCGCCGCAACTCGCCCAGTTCCCTTTCCGCCGCAGGCAGATTGCCGTCACGCATGCGGGCCTGCGCCAAGCCGTAACGCATGGCCGCTTCGCTGCCGGCAAAGCTGCGATCCTTGAGGCGGGTTTCGAACTCGGTCACCGCATCGCGCGACGTACCATCCTGCGCGCGCAGCTTGGCACGCACCAGCTGGAATTCAAGGGAATCCAGCACCTGTTTGTAGGGCCGGCCCTGTATGCGGTTGCCCATGTCGGCCAGCCGCTCGGTGGTCAGCGGGTGGGTGCGCAAGTAGCCGGGGGCATTGTTTTCGTACAGGCGACCGAACTTCTGCAGGCGCTCGAAGAAGCCGCTCATGCCGCGGATGTCGTAACCGGATCGCTCAAGCAGGCCCAGGCCGATGCGATCCGCTTCGCGCTCGAAATCGCGCGAGTAGTTCAGCTGGTTCTGGATAGCCGCACCCTGCCCGGCCATGGCCGCACCCACCGCGAGATCGGGGCTGCTGCGGGCGGCAAGGATCGCCACCGCCAGCGCCAGAAGGCTGGTCACCTGCCCTTGGCCCGACTTGTTCATGAGCCGTGCCAGGTGGTGCTGGGTCACGTGCGAGATTTCGTGCGCCAGCACCGAAGCCAGTTCGGACTCGGAGGCCGCGGCAAGAATCAGCCCGGTATGCACGCCGACAAAACCGCCCGGCATGGCAAACGCGTTAAGGGTGGAATCGCGCAGCGCGAAGAATTCAAATTCCTGCCGAGCCTCTTCGCTCTGCGAGGACAGCCTGTTGCCAAGCCGGTTGAGGTAGCCGTTGACCTCCGGATCGTCGAGCCAGGCCGGATCGCGGCGAATTTCGAGCATTATCGATTCGCCGATGCGACGCTCCATGGCCGGCGAAAATTCCGTCTGCGCCGCTTCCCCCAGATCGGGCAGACCCTCGGCCACCGACAACGGCGGGGCCGAGAGGATGCCAAAAGCAAGGACCAGAGCGCTGGCAAGCGGATGCAGTTTCATACCGCTATGATAGCGGCTCCGCAAAAACGAGTTGTGACAGGGTATTTCATGAATCCACCCCGCAAACCAGCGGCCAAGCGCCCCGACGCGCCTCTGACCCACTTCGATGCCGCCGGGCAGGCCCATATGGTCGACGTCGGCGCCAAGAACGAAACCTCCCGCGTGGCCCGGGCACAAGGCCACATCCGCATGGCGGCGGCCACCTTCGCGCTGATCAAGGGCGGCTCGGCCAAAAAAGGCGACGTGCTGGGCATCGCGCGCATTGCCGCAATCCAGGCCTCCAAACGCACCTCCGACCTGATTCCGCTGTGCCATCCGCTGGCGCTCACCCGCGTCGCCGCCGAGTTCACGCTCGATGCGCGGCGCCACCGCGTGACGCTGGAAGTGACGGCGGAAACCGTCGGCCGCACCGGCGTCGAAATGGAAGCGCTGACCGCGGTTTCGGTCGGCCTGCTGACCATCTATGACATGTGCAAAGCCGCCGACCGGGGCATGATCATCGAAGACATTCGCTTGCTGGAAAAGGTAGGCGGCAAATCGGGACACTGGATAGCAGATGACGACAAATAGCTCGCAACGCGACGTGGCATGGTGGCTTTTCGCTTGCTGCGCCATGGTTTTCCTGACGATGGTGGTCGGCGGCGTGACGCGCCTGACGCACTCCGGGCTTTCCATCGTCGAATGGAAGCCGCTGATCGGCGCCCTGCCGCCGCTTTCCCACGCCGACTGGCTCGAACTGTTCGCCAAGTACCAGCAGACGCCCGAGTTCATCAAACGCAATCACGACATGACGCTCGACGGCTTCCAGTTCATCTTCTGGTGGGAATGGGCGCACCGTCTGATCGGTCGGAGCATCGGCGTGGTGTTCTTCCTGCCCTATGTCTGGTTCCTGGTCCGCGGCCAACTGCGCGGCGCGCTGGCGGC
>JAPLRA010000250.1 GCA_026399445.1 Sulfuritalea sp. | reverse complement strand
GCATGCCGTTGATGAGGGTGCGCTCCCCTTCCGTAAAGCCTGTCTCAATGTAGTTCCGTATATGCACGCCGCCCTTGGCTGCGTTCAGGCTGTCGGCGAAGTCGTTACGGTCGAAGTGCAGGCCACCGGTTACGTTTGCGGCGTCGAAGAGCTGCTTGTTGTCGGCCATAGACTTCTCGTAGTACATCTGCATTGAAAAGGCGATCAATGCCCTCGTGACGAAGTTGTTCGTTAGCGTCAGGCCGCCATCCTGGGCGATGGCCTGCAGGTCGACGGTGAAGCGGTCGAGCATCTTGTCACCACCGATGAGTACACCACCGATGTTGCCGGTCTGATGGCGAACAAGGTTTTCGAGAAAGTTGCGCTCCGCGTTATCCAAAATGTTTGGGTCGTTGTAGTACAGATTGCTATCAAACAGCATCTTGCCCAAGTCAACGAGCTTGGTCGTGACCACGCGAAAGGCGTCGTTTTGCAGGAAAGTGGTCAGGAGTGTCTGCGAGTGCAGGTCGATGCCGGATACATTGTTGGCACCGTGAGTAAGTGGCGCCTGACTGCCGATACCGGACAAGTTGCCAATCACCGGATAGGCGGTAAGAAATTCGCCTTGAACGTACTGACCGCTGACTCGGCCTACGCGATCTGCAAGACCGGGATAGTCCCTGAGGGGCTGAAGTAGAGATTCCGCATAACCGAGGCTGCGGAGATGGGCCAGCAAGTTGGCATAGAAACCTCCGCCTCCGGCGATCACGTTGGCGCTGGCGGCGAAGGGCGCTTGATCGAAAGTGACAGCCGGCCTGTCGAAAAATACGCCCATCAGGGCCGCCAGGCCACCGCCCAAACTGTGACCGGTAAAGCTGATGACGGCATCCGGGTTGGCTTGGCGAACCTCGAGGTAGTACGCCGCCGCTTCGCGCAGCTGGGTGGAGCCCAAGCCCAAGCCCAAGGCCAAGCCAACGTCAGCGGCAACGTCGCCAAAATAGTCGGTCGGGTTGGTTCCGGCGAAGGAGATGACGATCTCGGAGTTCAACCCCGTACCGCGCTGAAAGGTGACGGCTTCGAAGCCGGATGACGCCTCTGGATAGCGCGAAATCTGGGTCCATCCTTGCGGTATAGGGAAGCGGTTGATTTCAGCGCGGGTGTCATAGTAAGCACGGCCTGCCATCAGAGCGTATTCAGGATTCGTCACCATGGTCGCTCTCCTTTACTTTGTGTTATTTGATTTGGACTTACGGTCAAGCAAGCCACGCGCTATAGGATCATTCGGCATAATCCAGGCTTCCTTGTAATAAATCAGTTCCTCGCAATCGACCGTCTGCGCCACCTTGATCGGCTCGCGGACAATGACACGGTGATGCGGCTCCAGTAGTCGGTTGTCTTCTTGAACCGTCGCCACAGTCAGTACTCCACTCCGATTAGGCGGTTTGGGTCTTCCCACAACAACATTCGCTTCCTTTAACTGCATCGGAAACTCGACTAATGGGATACGCTTCCATCCTTTTCCATCGTGTCTGAAGAAGACATAAGGCGGATTCGGGCGGCCCCAGTGGTTGTAGGCGATGCAACCCGCCGGTGATGTGGCAAGGTAGGGTACGTCGTCGACAAACCCTACGAGCACCAGCGTCAGACTCTGTCCTCCGGGAGGCATCCGAAAATTGTTTTCCCAGATGACCTGCTGCTTACTTCCTGGAAGCGGGAGCATCCACTTCTCCTCCAAAAGCCGGCCTTCCCGACTGTCGATAGTTGGCTTACTCCCGTAGATCTGGGTTCGTTCGACG
>JAPLRA010000320.1 GCA_026399445.1 Sulfuritalea sp. | reverse complement strand
TTTGAAGAAGCTCGGCCAGAAGGCCTATTGGGAGCAGTTCCAGCCCTCGCCGGATTTCGTCGTGCTGTTCCTGCCCGGCGAAATGTTCTATTCGGCCGCGCTCGAAGCCGATCCTTCGCTGATCGAGGCCGGCGTTGATGCGCGCGTGATACTAGCAACGCCGACCACGATGATCGCGTTGCTGCGCGCCGTTGCCTACGGCTGGACGCAGCAGGCCCTGACCGAAAACGCCGAGCGCATCAGCCTGCTCGGGCGCGAGCTTTACGACCGCATCGCCACCGTAGCGGATCACTGGGGTCGGGTCGGCAAGAACCTCGGCGAGGCGGTCGGCGCCTACAACGATTCCGTGGCGTCGATGGAGCGGCGCGTGCTGGTCTCGGCGCGCAAGTTCCGCGACCTGAAGGTAGCCCCCGAAGACAAGGAAATCCGCGACCTGAATCCGGTCGAATCGCTGCCGCGCGACGTGCAGGCGCCGGAGTTGCTGGGCCGGGACGACAGGCTCATCCCATGAGCCTCACGGCGTGCAGACTGTTCTCCATCAACTTGGAGGAAGTGCCATGTCTGCCGATCAATCAATCTATCCGCCCGATCTCGCCGTGTTCATCGTCACCACGACCCTGTGCGCTCTTGGCGCGCTGATGTTGCCGCTGGCGGGGTAGCTGCTTGATCCGTTCCGATCTGCCCCGCATACCGCTGGCCGAGTTGCCCGGCGGGCCGGAGCCGGTGGTGCTGTGCGCCACGGCACGGCTGGCCGGCAGCCTGCGGCGGGCGCACGGCGAGTTGCAGGCCGCGGCCGGCGCCGTGACCTGGCAGGCGCTGCAGAGCGCAACGCCGGCGCAGTGGCTGGATCATCTGACCTCCGGCGCGCTACTGCGCGGCGAGATACCGCCCACCAGCGTACCCGGCGCCTTTCTCACCTGGACGCAGGAGCGCAGCCTGTGGGAGCAGGCCATCGCCGCCGATGCCGGTGCGACGGCGGACCTGTTCGACCGCGAAGGCATGGCGCTGGCCGCGATGGAAGCCGCCAGCCTGCAGCGCGCTTGGCGCATCGAAGTCGCCGAGCCGCTGCACACCGAGGAATACCGGGCCTTCTTGCGCTGGAGGGAAAGGGTGGCCGAGACCTGCCGGGCCGGTGGCTGGCGCACCGCGGACGAGACCCTGGGGTGGCGCATCGAGTGCATCGAACGCGGCATTGGCGGCTTGCCGGCGCGTCTGGGCATAGCCGGTTTCATCGCACCCGATCCGCTGGTGTCGCGACT
Organism: Sulfuritalea sp.; assembly: GCA_026399445.1. Taxonomy (GTDB): domain Bacteria; phylum Pseudomonadota; class Gammaproteobacteria; order Burkholderiales; family Rhodocyclaceae; genus Sulfuritalea. The sequence continues at coordinate 5,212 of JAPLRA010000320.1, read as the reverse complement.
CCTGGTGGTGCTCGAGGCGCGCGGCGTCGAACTGTTCCAGCTGGATTTCGGACGCGAGGAAAGCGCGTCGGCGCTCGGCGTCGAACTACCCGACGCGGAGGCTGAATGCGTCACTGCCGCCAAATGGGCGAGCGACTGGCTGACGCGCGACCCGTCCGCCCGCTTGCGCATCGCCGTGGCCGACCTTTCCGCGCGTCGTCGACGGCTTGAGGCCGCCCTCGACGACGCGCTGCATCCGGCCGCGGTCGGCGTCGGCTGGGCCGCGCAGGAGCGCGACCATGCTTTCGTCGCCGGGTCGCCGCTGGCGGCCGAGCCGCTGGTCGACATCGCCTTGCACCTGCTGCAAATGCTGGTCCACCCGCAGCGCGTGGCGCAGGCCGAATTCGGCGCCTTGCTCTGCGGTCCCGGCTGGTCGGCGGATGTCGACGAAGCCAATGCCCGCGCACGCATTGAAGCCGGTCTGCGCGAATTGCTGCCGCCGGAAACCACGCTCGAACGTCTGCAGCGTACGATGGCCCGCCTCTGCGCCGATCCCGCCGCCGACCTGCAGGCGCCGCAACTCGTGGCGCATCTCGGCGCGTTGCTGGAGGCCAAGGGCCGTGCGCCGCGTCGGCAAAGCCCGTCGGCATGGGGCAAGGCATTCGACGAGTGGCTGGTGGCGCTCGGCTGGCCCGGCCAGCGGGTTCTTCTACCCGCCGAACGCGCGGCCTGCGACCAGTTGCGCGAAGGCCTGGCCGGGCTGCTGACACTGGATGCCATTGTCGGCCGCATCGATGGCGGCGAGGCCCTGCGCCAGTTGCAGCGACAGTGTCGCGATCACGCTTTCGAGCCACCGCGGCGGGTAGCCCCGCGGATCGAGGTCTGCAGCCTCGACGACGCGCTGGCCGGTGTGGTCGATGCACTCTGGGTCATGGGCCTCAACGAAGGCGCCTGGCCGCCGGCGCCGCGGCCGAATCCGCTGCTGCCCGCCGAACTGCAGCGACGTGCCGCAATATCGGCCGCCCGCGCCGACAGCCTTGCCATCGAGGCGCACACCCTGCAGGCCGCGTGGTGCGAGAGCGCGGCGGAGGTGATTTTTTCGTGGGCTCAGCGCGAAGGCGAGCGGCCGCTGCGGCCCAGCCCGCTGCTGGCGAATATTTCTGTCGGCGCGGACGAGCGCATTCGCGGCGGCACGGCGCTGCTGGCGGCGCAGGCGGTGTGCCCGGCATGGGGTTTCTATCAATATCGGCTCGGTGCCGCCGTGTTGCCAGCGCCGACTTTTGGTCTCGATGCGCGCGCGCGCGGCTCGCTGCTGCATGCGGCGCTGGAAGAATTCTGGCGCGGGCGCGGCCTTGCCGACTTGCAGCAAATGGACGAGGCCGCGCGCGGCGCGGAGATTCGGCGCGTCGTGGCCCATGCGCTGATGGAGCACGATCGCCGCGCCGTCGAACCCCTGCCGCCACGGCTGCGGCAACTGGAAGATGAGCGGCTGCAGACCTTGCTGGCGATCTGGCTCGAGGTTGAAGCACGTCGTGCGCCCTTCCGCGTGCTCGCCTGCGAGGAACGCCATGAACTCGACATCGAAGGTCTCCCGGTGCGCGTGGTGATCGACCGCATCGACCAACTCGCCGACGGCCGGCTGGTTGTGATTGATTACAAGAGCGGGCGCAGCGATTCGGTCGCGAGCTGGGCCGACGCCCGCATCAAGGAGCCGCAATTGCCGATCTACGCCGCGCTGGCCTTCCCCGACCACGACGTGGCGGCGGTGGCTTTGGCACGCGTCACGCCCGACAAGCCGGGTTTTCTCGGCGTCAGCGAGGACGACGGGTTGCTGCCCGAGGTGAAGTCGCTGGGCATGCAGCGCAAACAATATGCGGAGGATGATTTTCCCGATTGGAAAACCCTGCGCATCCTTTGGGCGCAGCGCCTCACCGAGGTCGCGCGCGAGGTGCGTGACGGTGCCGCAGCGGTAGTCTTCGATGCCGCGAAAGACCTCGAATTCTGCGACGTGCGTGCGCTGCTGCGCATCGCCGAGCGGCAGCAGCAGTTCGACGAAGGCGGCGAGCCATGATCGATCTGCTGAAAGAGGACGAAGACAATCGCCGCCGCGCGCTGGAGCTCGACTCCTTCATCGTCGAGGCGCCGGCCGGCGCGGGCAAGACCGAGTTGCTGACACAGCGCTATCTGCGCCTGCTGGCTGTGGTCGACGCTCCCGAAGAAATCATCGCCATTACCTTCACGAACAAGGCGGCGGGCGAGATGAGGAGCCGCATCGCCGAAAGCCTCGAGCTGGCTCGCGCCGGAACGCTGCCCGAAAAGCCGCACAAGCGCATCACCTTCGAGTTGGCGCGCGCGGCGCTGGCGCGGTCCGGCAAACTCGGCTGGCAGATCGAAACCCAGCCGGGGCGGCTGCGCCTGACCACCATCGATGCACTGTGCGCCAGCCTCGCGCGGCAAATGCCGCTGCTCTCGCGCTTCGGCGCGCAGCCGGCCGTGGCCGACGAGGCCAAACGGCACTACGAAGAAGCCGCGCGGCGCGCGCTGGATCACCTTGAGGATCGGGGTGAAGACAGACGCGAGCATGCCGAGGCCGTCGCCACCGCGCTGGCGCACCTCGACAACGACGTGACGCGGCTGGCGCGTCTGCTGGCCGAGATGCTGGCGCGGCGCGAGCAGTGGCGAACGATTGGCGGCCTCGATCATCCCGAGTCGGCCATCGGCGAAGCCCTGCAGGAGATGGTCGGCGAAGAACTGGCGGTGATCGCCGGCGTGCTCGATGCGCCATGGCAAAGCCGGTGGATGCCTCTGGCACGTTTCGCAGCCGCCAATCTCGGTGGCGGCGGGCTGGCCGACTGGACCGAAGCGCTAGGCGGCGATCCCGATCAACTACCGAGCTGGCGCGCGCTGGCCGACCTGCTGCTGACGCAGAAGGATGAGCCGCGCAAGACAGTGACGGTGAACAACGGCTTCCCTGCCGGCAAGGAGTTCAAGGCGCAGAAGGATGCGATGCTGGCAGAGCTCGCGGCGCTCGACGCCCGGGTGGTCGCGGCCCTGCAGCGGCTGCGCGAGTTGCCGTCGCCCGATCACGACCACGACGACGTGGTGCGCGCGATGGCGCGGCTGATGAAGCTCGCCGCCGCGGAGCTGTGGCTGGTGTTCCGCGAGAGCGGCGAAGTGGATTTCGGCGAGCTCGCCGCGCGTGCCATCGCAGCGCTGGGCGACGAACTCGATCCTTCCGAGCTCGGCCTGCGCCTCGACTACCGCATCCGCCATCTGCTGGTAGATGAGTTTCAGGACACCAGCCCGACCCAGATCGAGCTGCTCGAGCGCCTCACCGCCGGCTGGAGTGGTGATCAAGGCGCTGATGATGGCCGCACCCTGTTTGCGGTCGGCGACCCGATGCAGTCGATCTACCGCTTTCGCAAGGCCGACGTCGGCCTGTTCCTGCGCGTTGCGAAAACCGGCATCGGTGCGCTGCGCCTCATGCCCCTGCGTCTGTCGCTCAACAACCGGTCCTGCCCCGCAGTGGTGAATTGGATCAATGCCTGCTTTCCGGCGGTGTTTCCCGCGCTCGACGATCCGCTGCGCGGCGAAATCCGCTATCGCAGGTTCGTCGCCTCACGCGATTCACTGCCGCAGGCCGGCGTCACCATGCATCCGGTGTTGGCCGCAAAGGGAGACGGTGCGGCCGCCGCGCGTGCCGAAGCGCAACGGATCATCGCTGTGATCGAAGCCGAGTGGCGCGAAGACCCGACGCGCACCATCGCCGTGCTGGTGCGCGCGCGGGATCACCTGGGCGAGCTGGTCGCCGCGATCCGCCGGCATGCCGCCGGCTGGCGTTTCTCTGCAGTGGAAATCGAGCCGCTGGCCGGGCGGCAGGCGGTGCAGGACCTGATCTCGCTGACCCGCGCATTGCATCACCGCGCCGACCGCGTGCATTGGCTGGCGATTCTGCGTGCGCCTTGGTGTGGACTGCGCCTGGCTGATCTGCATGCACTGGCCGGCGACGATCACAAGTCCACGATCTGGTCGCTCATGCAAAATGCCGAACGCATCGATCGCCTGTCGTCAGATGGCCAACAGCGGCTGGCCCACGTGCGCGAGGTGCTGGCCGAGGCGCTGACCGGGCAGGGGCGGCAGCGACGCCGGCGTTGGATCGAGGACGCCTGGAAGAAACTCGGCGGTCCGCTTTGCCTGAGCGGTGCGAACGACTTGTCCGACGCGCAGGCTTTCTTCAACCGCCTCGACGCGCTCGATGCGGCGGGACGCTTCGTCCTCGACAGCCTTGAAGACGACATGGGCCGCCTGTTTGCCGCGCCCGACGCGCAGGCCGACGGCCGGCTGCAACTGATGACCATCCACAAGGCCAAGGGGCTCGAATTCGACACGGTGATCCTGCCCGGCCTGCATCGCGAGACGGCGGGGCGCGACACGCCGCTGCTGGCCTGGGACAGCTTTCCGCTGGCCTCAGGCGAACGCCTGATTGCCGCGCCGGTCAATCGCCGCAGCGCCAAGCGGTCCGGCGAGCCGACGGTGTATGACTTTCTGCAGCGCATGGAGAAGGAGCGCAGCCGCAACGAAGACGCACGCGTGCTCTACGTTGCCGCCACGCGTGCGGTGCGGCACCTGCATCTGGTCGGCGTCGCCTGGCCCGACGAAGACGGGGCGCTCGCTGCGCCCCGCGCGGCCTCGCCGCTGGCGAGCCTGTGGCCGGCGGTCGAGGCGGATTTCCTCGCCGCGACTGCCGTATCGTCAGCGCCGGCGCTCTGCGTCCCGTTGGGAACTTTTGTGCAGGATGGCGAGCTGAAAGATTTCGTGCCGCAACTGACGCGCCTGAAAGCGCCGGACGTGCCGCCGGCGTGGCGCGCGCCGGACGTGCCGCTGCCGCCAGCCGCAACCAGCGATGAAACCGCCGACCCGCTTGCCGCAGCCGTGGGCACGCTGACCCATGCCGTGCTGGAATTGATCGCCGCCGATCCCGAAGCATGGTCGGCGCAGCGTGTGACCGAACGCCAGCCCGGCTTCGAACGCTGGCTGACCAGTCGCGGCTGGTCAACGGCCGATGCGCGGTCAGGCGCGGCGCGGGCCGTGGCGATGCTGGCGACCACACTGGCGAGTTCCGACGGGGAATGGGTCCTGCGCCGCCGCGCCGACGCAGCGGCAGAACTTGCACTGACCCGCATCGTGCCCGCCACTGGCGCCGAAGGTGGCTCTAGCACGCTCTGCGTACCTG
>JAPLRA010000348.1 GCA_026399445.1 Sulfuritalea sp. | reverse complement strand
GGCGGCGCGGGGGCGGTCGTGGTACTTCTCGCCGCCAAAAAATAATAGGGCTTAGCGGTTAGATTGCTGCTTCGTTCGCTTCACCGGTGCGGATGCGGACGACTTGCTCGACCGAGGATACGAAAATCTTGCCGTCACCGATCTTGCCGGTGCGGGCCGCCTTGATGATGGCCTCGATGGCCGGTTCCACGGTCTCGTCAGCGACGACGATCTCGAGCTTGATCTTGGGCAGGAAATCGACCACGTACTCTGCGCCACGATACAGCTCGGTATGGCCCTTCTGCCGGCCGAACCCCTTGACCTCGGTAACGGTCAAACCGGTTACGCCGACATCCGAAAGCGCTTCGCGAACTTCGTCGAGCTTGAAGGGCTTGATGATGGCTTCGATCTTCTTCATTTCTGGTGTCCCCTGATTCAATATTCGTCTGGATAGCGTGATGTTATCGGATAGCGCCAATCCTTGCCGAATCCGCGTTGCGTGACGCGGATTCCGACGGGCGCCTGACGCCGCTTGTATTCGTTCTTCTTCAGCATGCCTACCACCTTGCGCACATCGGCTTCGCTTACGCCCCCGGCAATGATCTGGCGCGGGCTCTCGTCGCGCTCCATGTAGGCTTCGATGATCGCATCGAGCACTTCATAGGGTGGCAAGGTGTCCTGATCAGTCTGGCCGGGCTTGAGTTCGGCCGAGGGCGGACGCGTGATGATGTTCTGCGGAATGACGTCGGACACCGTGTTGCGCCAGTTTGCCAGCTGATAGACGAAGGTTTTCGCCACATCCTTGATCACGGCAAAGCCGCCGGCCATGTCGCCGTAGAGCGTGGCGTAGCCGACCGCCATTTCGCTTTTGTTGCCGGTGGTCAGGACGATGCGTCCGGTGCGATTGGAAAGGGCCATCAGCAGCATGCCGCGGATGCGCGCCTGGAGGTTTTCATCCGTCGTGTCCCAGACCGGCTTCGGACCCAGGCTGGCAAAAGTCGGCGCCAGCAACACGGCGAATTGCTCCATCGCCGCGGCAATGGGGATCTCATCGTATTGCACGCCCAGGCGCCGCACCATTTCGCGCGAATCATCGAGGCTCATCTGCGCCGTCCACGGCGACGGCATCATCACCGCGCGCACCCTGTCGGCGCCCAGTGCGTCGACGGCGACGGCCAGTGTCAGCGCCGAATCGATGCCGCCGGAAAGACCAATGATCGCCCCGGGGAAATCGTTCTTGCCAAGGTAATCAGTGACGCCGAGCTTCAACGCGGCATAGACTTCGGCCTCGCGCGATGCCGACTCGACCACGCGGCCGGGCAGCAGGTGCCCGTCGGCAAAATCGATGAACTCCAGTGCCTCGACAAAAGCCGGTAACTGGTGCGTAAGGCGGCCCTGACCATCCATCGCAAACGACGCGCCGTCGAACACCAGTTCGTCCTGGCCGCCGACCAGATTGGCATAGACGACCGGCTTTCCGGTCGCCGCGACGCGCTCGCGCAATACTTCATGGCGTCGCGCCTGCTTGTTCATGTGGAAGGGCGAGGCGTTGAGCGTCAGTACCAGTTCCGCGCCGGCTTGTGCGGCAGCTTCGGCGGCGCCCGCTTCCCAGATATCAGCGCAGATGGCCAACCCGCAGCGCACACCGTTCAGTTCGAGCACGCAGGGTTCGTGACCCGCCGCGAAGTAGCGCTCTTCGTCAAAAACTTCGTAGTTCGGAAGACGATGCTTGCGATAAGTCGCCGCCACTTTGCCGTCGGCCAGCAGGGAAGCCGCGTTGTAGCGCCTGCTGGACGACTCCTCGGGGTGACCGAGGACGATCGGCAGCGGCGCGGCCCGCGCCATGGCATCGACTTGCGCGGCGCAGGCGCGATAGAAATCGGGCCGCATCAGGAGATCTTCCGGCGGGTAGCCGCTCAACGCCAATTCAGGGGTCAGCAGCACGTCGGCACCGCCCTCCCGCGCACGTGCGGCGAATTCAAGAATTCGGGCCGCATTGCCGGCAAGGTCGCCCAGATGGGCATTGAACTGAGCAATGGCTATGCGCAAGCGTTTCATGGCATCAACTATAGCGGATGCGAACCCATCCGCAGGGGACGCCGTCCCCGGCGTCCCGCCGGAGACATAAAAGCCCGCCTCACGGCGGGCTGTTTCGGACGAGACGCCTCAGAACGCCGGCTTGTCCTTCGCGCCCTTGTAGGCGGCGACACCCTCCATGATTTCCTTTTTGGCATCTTCCACACCCAGCCAGCCCTGAACATTGACGAATTTGCCCGGCTCCAGATCCTTGTAGTGCTGGAAGAAATGCGATATCTGATCGAGCACGATCTGAGGCAAGTCGCGCGGACTATCCACGTCGCGGTACATCGGCGTCAGCTTGTCCACCGGAACCGCCAACAGTTTGGCGTCTTCACCGGCCTCGTCCGTCATCTTGAGCATGCCGATGGGACGACACCGCACCACCACTCCCGGCGGCAGGGCGAACTGGGAGAGCACCAGAACATCCACCGGATCACCGTCACCCGCGATGGTGTGCGGAATGTAGCCGTAGTTGCAAGGGTAGTGCATGGCCGTAGACATGAAACGATCGACGAACAGGGCCCCGGACTCCTTGTCCACCTCGTACTTGATCGGCTCGGAGTGCATCGAAATCTCGATGACGACATTGAAATCGTTCGGCAAATCCTTGCCGGAGGGAACGCGATCCAAGCCCATGGCTGGCTCCTATTTGCTAAAGGGTCAATTATAGCGTTGCGAAGGTCTCGCCTTGCTGACGCGCCGTCGCAAGAACGTCAGGCTACGAAGCCCCTCGAAAGTCAGTGGCGCCGGTTGGCAAGAGTTCCCAGAGCTGGCCGTGCTGAATCCTGCGCCTGGATCAACTCGCGTCGAAGCCGGCGTCCTCGATCACCTGGGCAAGCTGGGCGCGACTTAGCTTCGCGGCGTCGAACTCGACCACCGCCTGCGCCTGCTCCAGCGAAACTTCGGCCTTCGTCACGCCATCGAGCGCGGACAACACGCCGGTCACGCTCTTCACGCAGCCGCCGCAGGACATGCCGCCTACCTTGATCGTCGTCGTTTCCATATCAATCCTTGTCGGGTTTCCAGTTCTTCAACAGCAGGGAATTGCTCACCACCGAAACCGAGCTCATCGCCATCGCCGCGCCGGCGATCACCGGGTTCAACATGCCGAACGCGGCGAGAGGAATGCCGAGCACGTTGTAGATGAAGGCGAAGAACAGATTCTGCCGGATCTTGGCCAGCGTTGCGCGTGACAGCGAAATCGCGTCGGCGACGCCGTTGAGGTCGTCGCGCATCAGGGTGACATCGGCGGCCTGCATGGCCACGTCCG
>JAPLRA010000419.1 GCA_026399445.1 Sulfuritalea sp. | reverse complement strand
CACCTGCACCGCACTTACCATGCCTGGCAGCCCTCCGAACTATCGGCGCTGAACGCGGCAATTGGCGACGGACACCCGCTCGATGTCACGCCCGAGTTCGCCGGCTACATCCGCGAGGCGCAAGCCGTGGCCGCCACCGGCGACCATCTGTTCGACCCGGGCATCGGCCGCCTGATCGCCCTCTGGGGTTTCCATACCGACGACATCCAGGCGCGCCTGCCCGATTCGGCGGCAGTCCATGCGCTGCTCGCCCGGCATCCGTCGATCGCCGATCTGCGCGTGGACGGCAATCGCGTCAGCAGCCGCAACAAGAGCGTCGCCCTCGACTTCGGCGGCTATTTGAAGGGGGTCGCGCTCGACCGCGCCGCCGCCTCGCTCAAGCAGGACGGCGTGGCCAATGCGCTGATCAACATCGGCGGCAACGTCATGGCGCTCGGCACCCGCGACGGCAAGGCCGGCGGCACTGCCTGGCGCATCGGCATCCAGCACCCACGGCCGCAAGGCGTCGGTGGCGCGCCGCTGGCCACACTGGAACTGCGCGACGGCGAAGCCATCGGCACCTCGGGCGACTATCACCGCTATTTCGAAGTGGCCGGCCGTCGTTACTGCCACCTGCTCGATCCGCGAACCGGAATTCCTGCCGATGCCACCCAGGCCGTGACGGTGCTGATCGCGCCGGGACCGGGCGCAGGCATGCGCTCCGACGCGCTGTCGAAGCCGATCTTCATCGCCGGCCGGGAATGGCGCGGCATGGCCCGCAAGCTCGGCGTCGATGCAGTACTAAAAGTCGGCGCTGACGGCACGGCGAGCGCGACGCCGGCGATGCAGGCCCGTCTCAAGATCGAGGTGCCCGACCTGAAGCTGGAAGTGGCGCCGTGAGCGACGATGAAAAACTCCAGCGTGCAGTGCGCCGCACCGTCGGCATCGCCGCCTTGCGCCGCATCCGCCGCATCGTCGACGCCGACAACGAACTCGAAGCGGGCAAGCAGCGTTGGGCACGGCGGCTGTCGATTTTCCTGATTCTGGCGGCCGTGCTTGCTCTGGCCTGGATCGCGATCCGTTAGAATAAAAGCATGATCGGCATTTTCCTTCTCACGCACAGCACCTACGGCGAAGCCCTGATCCAGTGCGCCTGCCACGTCCTCAACAAGCGACCCCTGCAGATCGTGCAGTTGGGCGTCGCCGCGCAGGATGATCCGCTTGACGCACTGCCGCTGGCGCGCGACATGCTGAAATTGGTCGACACCGGTCGTGGCGTCCTGATCCTGACCGACATCTATGGCGCTACGCCCTCCAACCTGGCCATGAAGCTGCTCGAACCGGGGCACGTCGAAGGCGTCGCCGGCGTCAACCTGCCGATGCTGCTGCGTGCCATCGCCTACCGCGACAAGGACATGGAAACGCTCGTGACCCGTACCGTGGCCGGTGGCCGCGACGGCGTCCTCAACATGCTGAAACACTGAAATTATGACGACATATCTCCCATCCCCTTTTCCAGGAAAAGGGGCGGTTTCGGTTCAGCCACTGCGTGGCTTCCGTTTTGTTGGCTCCACGCCCCCTTGGGGCGGCCCTGCGGAGGCGTGACATGCCGCGCATCGAAGCCGAAATCATCAACAAGCTGGGCCTGCACGCACGCGCCTCGGCCAAGCTGACCCAGCTCGCCGGTTCCTTTCCCTGCGAAGTCTGGATGGAGCGGGGCAGCCGTCGCATCAACGCCAAGAGCATCATGGGCGTGATGATGCTGGCCGCCGGCAAGGGTGCGACCGTGATCATCGACACCGACGGCGAGCGCGCCGAAGAGGCCCTGCAGGCCATGCTGGCGCTGATCGCCAACAAGTTCGGCGAGAGCGAATGAGCTCCGACTGGCGCCGGGCCGCCCCAAGCCAGTCGCATTCAATGACCCGGAAGCGGGCCGCAGGCCCGCTGAACCACAGTCACCCCCGCCCTCGGGGCGGGGGCTGGGGGGTGGGCTTCCAATGACCTTCGCCCTCCATGGCCAGGCCGTCTCCGGCGGCATCGCGATCGGGCGTGCGCACCTGGTGTCGCACGCCATGCTCGAAGTGGCCCAGTACCAGTTGCGCGAACGCGACGTGGCGGGCGAACTGGTCCGTTTCGACAAGGCGGTGACCACCGCCGGCGCCGAACTCGATGCCCTGCGCAGCGATGCCAGCGTGCCCGGCGCGCCGGCTGAGCTTTCCGCCTTCGTCGACTTGCACGCGATGATCCTCGCCGATCCGATGCTGACAGACGGCGTCCGTGAACTGATCCGCGCGCGCCGCTGCAACGCGGAGTGGGCCATGGTGCAGCAGATGCAACTGGTCGTCGACCAGTTCGACGAATTCGAGGACGCCTACCTGCGCGAGCGCAAGCAGGACATCGTGCAGGT
>JAPLRA010000046.1 GCA_026399445.1 Sulfuritalea sp. | reverse complement strand
CGGCAGCACGCTCGATGCGGCGACCGGCGAGCGCTTCTGGCGCGAGATTCTGTCGGTCGGCGGATCGCGGCCGGCGCTCGAATCCTTCAAGGCATTCCGCGGGCGTGAGCCGCAGCCGGACGCCTTGTTGCGGCACAACGGGATGGCTGTGGCGGCTTGAGTCGCCGCAGCGGACTCTGTCTGCCGGGGATTCCGCTTCGCGGGCCGGCAAGCGCCGACTCTTAGTCTGCCCGAACCAGACTGGCGAATTCCCTATCGAGAATCGCCGGGTCGCCGCTGTTCAGTTCCACCAGCCGGCGCAGGTGGGTGACACTGTCGAGGTCGATGCTTTCGCAGCGCAGGCCGACATGAGGTCCTTCGACATGCATCACCTTGGTCCACATGGTGATCGTGGCGTCCGGCGCGAGTTCCAGAGACAGACGGCACTCCTCGCCGGGCTTGCCGTGCCAGACACTGCCGGTTTCGAGCAGCGCGCCCTTCAGCGATATATCCTGCAGTTGAGCAAAGGCGTTGCCGTCGTGTGTGGTCAGACGCACCGGCGAATGAAACACGGCGCGCCAGAAATTGCGGCGTTCAGTAGCCTTTGTCACGCAGATTCTCCTTCGACTGGGGAACGGTGAAATCAATCCCGGTGAAATACTTCTGCAGCGGGCAGGGTGTGCCCGGGTGGCAGTCGTGCTCGCGGGCGCATTCGCGCTGGGTTTCGTCCAGCAGCACCATTTCTCCGCAAACAGGGCAGGGTGCGACAGGTGAATCGAACATGATGCACCTCCATTTCCTCGGGCTGGGTTGGCCCTGCTATTGATTATAGACGGCGGCCCTGCTCGGGTATCATCGGCGCATGAAAATTGCCACGTGGAACGTAAATTCGCTCAAGGTGCGCCTGCCGCATGTGCTCGACTGGCTGGCGGCGACCCAGGCAGACGTGCTGTGCCTGCAGGAAACCAAGATGGAGGACAAGGTCTTCCCCTATGCCGAACTCGAAGCCGCCGGCTATCACGCGGCACACAACGGCCAGAAAACCTATAACGGCGTCGCCATCCTGGCGCGTGGCACGCTGACGGACGTACGCTGCGACATTCCGGCGTTCGCCGACGAGCAGAAGCGTGTGATTGCGGCGACGGTAAATGGCGCGCGGATAGTATGTGCTTACATGCCGAATGGGCAGGCGGTGGGCTCCGACAAGTACGAGTACAAGCTGCGTTGGCTGGCGGCGCTGGCCGAGTTCGTGCGCGACGAAATGGCGCGCTGCCCGCAACTGGCCCTGCTGGGCGACTACAACATCGCACCGACAGATCGTGACGTGCATGACCCCGCGGCATGGAAGGATCAGGTGTTGTGCAGCGAACCGGAGCGAGCCGCATTCCGCCGGTTTGTCGATCTCGGTCTGGCGGACGCCTTTCGTCTCTTCGACCAGCCGGACAAGACCTACTCATGGTGGGACTATCGGCAAATGGGTTTTCGCCGCAATCACGGCTTGCGTATAGACCACATCCTGCTGTCGGCGCCGCTGGCTGCTGAGTGTAGCGCCTGCACTATCGACAAGGCGCCGCGCAAACTGGAGCGGCCTTCCGATCATGCGCCCGTCGTAGCGGAACTGGTTGCCGCGGCGGAGGCGAAGCCAGCGTGAACACCGAGGCGCTGGTTTCTCTTTATCCGGTTTTGGCCAAGCTGCCTGCCGGTCTGTTGCAGCGAATTGGCGATGCGGCGCAGACCTTGTCTCTTCCTTCCGGCGCCACGGTATTCGACGAACGCCAGCCCTGCCGGGGTTTCCCCTTTGTTCTTGAAGGGGCGATTCGTGTCGCCAAGCTCAGCACCAGCGGCAGAGAGTTGCCGCTATACAGAGTGGTGGCCGGCGAGAACTGCATCATCACGTCGAGCTGCCTGCTCGGCCACGCCGACTACAATGCACGCGGGGTCACCGAGGGAGCCACCACGCTGGTCCTCCTGCCGCGCGACGTGTTTGACGAAATGCTGGGAGAGCCGGCCTTTCGTGACTTCGTGTTCGCGCTTTTCTCGGAGCGCATGGCCGAGTTGATGCAGCTTGTTGAGGAGGTGGCATTCCGGAAACTGGACCAGCGTCTGGCCGCACTGCTGTTAGGCAAGGGCCGTGTCGTGCGCGCCACGCATCAACAGCTGGCCGACGAACTGGGCAGCGTGCGCGAAATGGTCAGCCGGCTGCTCAAGGGCTTTGCCGAGCAGGGACTGGTGCGGCTTGGGCGCGAGCAGGTGGAAGTGCTCGACCCCGCGGGTTTGCGCAAAGCGGCTTCTGTGACTTAGGTTACATTCAAGGGCGAGTGGGGATGTTGTAATGCGCTCACTGTTGCAAAACCCCATAGGAGAAAACCATGAAACTGAATGTTGGCGGCGTCGACCGCGTTGTACGTATTGTTGCCGGTGTGGGCCTGGTGGGCTGGGCGGCCATGGGTGGTCCGGTGTGGGCCTGGATTGGCGTGGTTCCGCTGGCTACCGGCGCGATCGGCTGGTGCCCGCCCTACGCGATCTTCGGCTTCAACACCTGTTCGGTGAAGAAGCAGGCCTGAATCGCCTCTAGAACTCGATTCCGAGATTGACGGAATCGAAGGTCTGCCGGCCGCCGTTGCTCGCGGCCGTGAAGAATTCCTCGCTGCGCCGCACTCGCGTCACCGAAATGCGTACGGCATCGATGCGCAGGCTGAGGCCGGCGGTGAGGTCGTAGACATGCGGCCGCCGCCGGACGCTCGGGCTGTCGCGAAATACCGCGCCGTCGAGGAATATGTTGTGGGCAATCAGCCGGTGATCAAGGCCGGCGAATACATACCATTCCATGTCGTGCGCGCGCCCCGGCTCGATGTCGCGGCGCATGTTCTGCAGCATGGCGCCACCTGGTTCGATGGTGTCAGGCCCGAAGCCCGTCATGTGACGACCCAGGCGCAGGATGCCGCCGCCGCGCGCTAGCGTCATGACGGTGCCCAGCGTCGCTCCGCCATGCGGAATCAGTTCCAGATCGAACTCCGGTCTGGTGCCCAGTGCGTGTTTGCTTTTGGCCAGATACGACACCAGAAAGGCCGGCTCATTGGGAATCTGGTTCTGCCAGCCCATGGGTTGCGGCGCGCCGATCAGCTTGTGCCAGCCGGTCTGGACCTCCCTGCCCAGCGCAGACGGGCCGACCAGGCCGAAGTCGATTTCGACCGTGTCGAGACGGTTATCTTTTGCGCGCTGCGCCACGCCGCCGAGATAGAGCCAGGCCGCCCAGGGACGATCGAGGGGTTGCGGCTGGCTGATCTTGATCGACTTCGGGGTGTCATTTTCGACAAACAGCTGGAACTCGCTGCCTTCGGGCGGGCGCGGCTGGGCGCGCGCGGACGGCGACAGAGAAGCCAGCACGGCGAGCAAGACGATGGCGCGAAACATCAGAGGCAGAGGACGCAGAGTGGGTCGTGGCGAGTGTTGATTATCGCCCGGCATGCGTTCTCGCGAGCCAGCGCAGGACGCCGCGGCCCGCAGCGCGACCGCTGGCGAAGCAGGCGGTAAGCAGATAGCCGCCGGTCGGAGCTTCCCAGTCCAGCATTTCGCCGGCGCAGAAGATTCCGGGAAGTTCTCGCAGCATCAGGTGTTCATCGAGCGCCGCAAAGTCGACGCCACCCGCGCTGCTGATGGCTTCGTCGAGCGGACGTGGTGAAACAAGGTGCAGCGGCAGCGACTTGATACGTGCCGCAAGGAGCACCGGCGCGGCAAGGTCGGCAGATGTTGAGCATTCATGGAGTAGCGCCGTCTTGACGCCGGTGATGCCTGCCCGGCGTCGCAGATGATTGGAGAGCGAGTCGTGTCCGCGCGGCTGTGCCAGGTCATCCGTCAGGCGCTGCAGGGAACGCCCGGGAGCGAGGTCGAGATGAAGCGTTGCGCTTCCGGTAGCGTCGATGCAATCGCGCAGCGGCGCGGAGAGGGAGTAAATCAGGTTGCCCTCGACGCCGTGTGCGGTGACGAGAAACTCGCCGTCGCGAGAGACTCGCGAGCCATCCGGCGCAACAAATGTGGCGCCAACTGCCTTGACCGGCTGGCCTGCAAAACGCTGGCGCAGGTGGTCGCTCCAGGCGATGTCGAAGCCGCAATTGGCCGGCCGCAAGGCTTGCACACGGACTCCGCGTTCGGCCAGGAGTGGCAGCCATGCTCCGTCCGAGCCCAGCCGGGCCCAGCTGCCGCCGCCGAGTGCAAGTAACACGGCGTCGGCCTGGACAGCGACTTCATCTGCCGGGGTAGCGAAGCACAGGGTATGTCCATCATCCGTCCAGCCACGCCAGCGATGGCGCGCGTGAAACACCACGCCGGCGGCGCGCAACCGGTGCAGCCAGGCGCGCAACAGTGGCGCGGCTTTCATTTCCTGCGGGAAGACGCGACCGGAGCTGCCGACAAAAGTTTCGACGCCGAGTCCTTGCGCCCAGGCGCGCAACTGCTGCGGGCCGAACTCCTCCAGCCAGCGGCCAACTTCGCTTTGGCGGGCGCCGTAGCGCGAAAGAAACAGGTCCGGTGCTTCCGAGTGCGTCAGGTTGAGTCCGCCGCGGCCGGCGAGGAGGAACTTGCGGCCGACGGAAGGCATGGCATCAAAAACGTCGACACGGATGCCGGCGGCGCTCAATGCCTCGGCTGCCATCAGGCCGGCCGGGCCGCCGCCGATGACGACGACCCTGCTGCCCGGTGTAACAGTAACGGATTCAGCGGCGGGCAAGGTCGGTCAGCGAATTGGCGAGGCGCACGTAGTCGGCCACAGCGATGTCTTCGGCACGTGCGGTGGGCGTGATGCCCAGTGCGACGAGACCGGCCTCGTCGATGAGTTCGCGCAAGGTGTTGCGCAGCATCTTGCGTCGCTGCGAGAATGCGGCGGTCACCACACGGGCGAACAGCGCGGGATCTTTCGCCGTCTCACCAGCGCCGAGTTTTCTCGGGATCATGCGCACGATGGCCGAGTCGACCTTGGGCGCCGGGTTGAAGGCACCTGGAGGAACGACAAAGAGCCGTTCCATGTGATAGTGGTACTGCAGCATCACCGACAGGCGCCCGAAATCCTTGGTGCCCGGATCGGCCACCATGCGATCGACCACTTCCTTCTGCAGCATGAAGTGCATGTCATGGACCAGTGGCGCGAACGCAACCAGATGGAACAGCAGCGGGCTGGAGATGTTGTAGGGCAGGTTGCCGACGATCTTCAGCGGCCCGGAACTCTTGAGCGAACCAAAGTCGAATTTGAGCGCATCGCCTTCGTGCACGGTCAGTCGCTCGGGCACGAAGCGCTGCTGCAGTCGCGCAATCAGGTCGCGGTCGATCTCGACCACCTGCAGATGATCGATGCGTTCCAGCAGCGGTTCGGTGATGGCGCCCAGCCCGGGCCCGATTTCCACCACCGTATCGCCCGGATGCGGCGCAATCGCGTCGACAATCTTGTGGATGATGCCGGGCGAGACAAGGAAGTTCTGCCCAAAACGCTTCCGGGCAGTGTGCCCGGCTACGGTTTTCATCCGGTGCGTGCCGTGGCTGCCGGCATGCCGTCGTGAAACACCATCAGCGTGCCGGGCTCCATGGTGATCCAGTTCTCGTTGTCGGTCAGCGGCAAGGTGGCGATCAAGGCTACGCGGTCGTCGGCGTTGGCCACCTCGCTGAAATCGATGCTGACGTCCTGGTCCGTGAGGTGGGCGACGGCGAACGGCGCCTTGCGCACAATGTAGGCGAGCTTGGTGGCGCAATGGGCATAGAGGCAGTTGCCG
Organism: Sulfuritalea sp.; assembly: GCA_026399445.1. GTDB lineage: Bacteria > Pseudomonadota > Gammaproteobacteria > Burkholderiales > Rhodocyclaceae > Sulfuritalea. The sequence continues at coordinate 13,323 of JAPLRA010000046.1, read as the reverse complement.
TTGCTGAGCAGAAAATTGAATTCCCCGTGGGCGGCGATTTCGCGCGTGATGTCGGCAAGAAAATCGAACATCGGCTGCCTGAGCGGCATGGCGTCGCCGAACTCGCCACGCAGGCGCTGCAAGAGAAAGCAGAAGGCCAGTTCCGAATCGGTGTCACCGACCGGAACGAAACTGCCGTCGAGTGCCGGGCCAAATTCCTTGAGGTTGCCGCCGAGGTTTCCATTGTGGGCAAAGATCCAGTAGCGCCCCCACAATTCGCGCTGGAAGGGATGCGTGTTCTCCAGTGCAACGCGTCCCTGCGTCGCCTTGCGGATATGTGCGATGACGTTCTTCGAGCGGATCGGGTAGTGGCGCACCAGTTCCGCGACCGGCGACTGCGCCGACGGTTCGGCGTCAAGGAAAACCCGGCAGCCCGGCCCCTCGAAGAAGGCGATGCCCCATCCATCCTTGTGCACATCGGTGAGCCCGCCGCGCGTGCGAAAGCCCTCGAAGGAGAAGCAGATGTCGGTGGGCGTGTTGCAGTTCATGCCGAGCAGTTGGCACATTTCAGTTCATCCCCTGCCGCGATGCCATGTCAATCGCGGCATCGACCGCGGCGAAGAGGCTGTTGGGCGAGGCCTTTCTCGTTCCGGCGAGATCCAGTGCCGTGCCGTGATCGACCGAGGTGCGGATGACCGGCAGGCCGAGGGTGACGTTGATGCCTTCGTCGAAGGCCGCATACTTGAGCACTGCAAGTCCCTGATCGTGATACATCGCCAGTTGCGCATCGGAGCCGGCGAGGACATTGCGGGTGAATAGCGTGTCGGCGGGCAGCGGGCCGACCAGGTCCATGCCTTCGGCCCGCAGCTTGTCCAGCACCGGGCCGATGACTTCTATTTCTTCACGTCCCATGTGGCCGCCCTCGCCGGCATGGGGGTTGAGCCCGGCGACAAGGATGCGCGGTCGGGCGATACCGAACTTGCTGCGCAGGTCGGCGTGAAGGATGCGGATCGTGATTTCCAGGTCGCTGCGCGTGATCGCGGCGGGAATGTCCTTCAGTGCCAAATGCGTGGTGGCGAGCGCGACGCGCAATCCCGCGCCGGCCAGCATCATCACGACGCGGGGTGTGGCGGTGCGGTCGGCGAGGTATTCGGTATGTCCGCTGAATGCGATGCCGGCGTCGTTGATGATGGATTTCTGCACGGGTGCGGTGACCATCGCGGCATAGTCGCCACTGACGCAGCCCTGCAGCGCGACATCGAGCATATCAAGGACATAGCGGGCGTTGGCGGCATCGCACCGTCCCGCCAGCGCCGACTTTCGCAGCGGAACATGGTGAATCGTTATGGCGCTTGCATCGAGATCGAGCATGACCGCGCGCGCGGCAAACAGTTCGCGGTCGCCCAGCACCACCAGCCGGGCCGGCCAGGCTCGCTCGGCCAATTGCAGGCAGATATCCGGGCCGATGCCGGCCGGTTCGCCAGAAGTGACGGCAATTACCGGCAGCGCGGAATTGTTCCTGCTAGCGGTCTTCGGCGCGGTATTCGACATAGGCGCGGTCACGCATTTGGCGGACCCAGTCCTGATACGCCTCGTCGGACTTGCGTTCGCGCAGCACCTGGCGCGCGGTGAGGCGCTGGCGTTCGGCAGTGGCATCCTCGGTGCGGCGTTCCAGCACCTGGATCAGATGGAAGCCGAAAGGCGACTGTACCGGCTCGCTGGTCTGATTGACCGTCAATTGATCCATGGCCTTCTCGAAGTCAGGCACGGTGTCACCCTGATACATCCAGCCAAGATCGCCACCTTTCGCGGCGGAAAGATCGTTCGAGTGCAGTCGCGCCAGTTCGGCAAAATCGGCGCCGTTGTCGAGCCGTTCCTTGAGTGCGACCAGCTTGCGCCTTGCCTCGGTTTCGGAAACGAGTTCGTTGACCTTGATCAGGATATGCCGGGCGCGTGTCTGCTTCAGCGCCGCTACCGGTTTTGCGCCGCCACCGCCCTGTCTGGCGATCAGCGTGACGATGTGAAAGCCGGCAGGGCTGCGCAGAATATCGCTGGTCTCGCCGGGCTTCAGTTTCTTTACGGCGTCGGCGTAGAGCGCAGGCAAGCGATCAAGCGGGCGGGTGCCCATGGCGCCGCCGGTAAGTCCGTCGGGCGCATCGGAATAGCTTGCGGCCACCTTGGCGAAGCTGTCGCCGCGGCGAATCTGGTCGAGCGCGGCCTGTGCTCTCGCACCGATGCGCATCAACTGGTCGGGCGACGCCTGCTCTCTCGCCGTCCGAGATAACGATGCGGCTTTCCACCTCGCGGTCGCGCAGACGCGACAAAACTATTTCCTCGCGAATTTCCTCGCGGAATTTGGTCCAGGGGATGCCGTCCTTTTCCAGCGTGACGCGGAAGTCCTGCAGGGAGAGGCGGTTGCCCTCGGCGATGCGACGGATCGACGCATCGAGCTCGATGTCCGAGATACGCAGACCGGTTTCTTTGGCGAACTGCAGCTGCACGCGATCGGTGATAATCCGTTCAAGCAGTTGTTTCTCGAGTACGTCCTGGGGCGGCAACTGTACGTTCTGTCCCCGCAGTTGGCGCTCTACGGTCGCGAGCCGGGTACGCAATTCAAAGGCAGTAATGGCTTCGTCGTTAACCACGGCGACGATGCGATCAACCTCGACCGGCTGGGTTCGCCGCGTCTGGGCGAGTGCCGGAAAGAGGAGGCCGGAGAGCAGGCAAAGCAGCAACAGACGGTAGGTCATGGGATAGTCAACGGGCCTTCAGTGCTCTGCTGGTTGATGACGCCGTAGCCGGGCACGTTGCGTTTGAGGATGTCGAGCGGGTTGGAGCCGACTTTTGCGAAACCGTTCAACTCGAGCTGGAAAAACAGCGCGGTATTCGAGACCTGAGTCTGGGTGGCCAGCCGCTGGAACACGACGCGCCCGATCCAGCAGCCGCCGTCGTATTCGAGACCGGCAACGGATTCGACCATGCGCTTGTCTTTGGTCGAATAGTTGAAGCGTCCCACCGCATGCCAGCCGCCGAACACCGGCCACTGACCGGAAATGTCCACCTGTCCCAGACCGAGAACACCCAATTGATCTCGTGTGTATCGGTAGCCAGCGTTCAGTACTTGCCCGGGCTCTGGCTGATAGCGCCCGCCGATATTGAGACGTTCGATGCGGCTCAAACGCGGGTTGTACTGGACGCCCGTGTCGATATAGGTCTTCGGCATGACGCGGCCGGAGAGCGAGCCGAGGAAGTCGGTCTGGCGGTCGCTACGCAGAACTTCGCCCGGCAAGCCGACATTCTGCGTGCTGAAATAGAAGCGCTGGCCGAATGCAGCACGCATGATCTCGGCGCCGGTCGCTGGGTCCAGCAGGCGCGAAGTAAGCATTGCGGTGGCCTGATTGGCATCGCCAATCCGGTCGCCACCGCTGTAGCGGTTCTCGCCGAAGATCTGGGCAAAATTGAAGTCGGCGAGGCCCGTATCGAAAATCGGGATCAGACTCTGGTCGCGCACCGGCACATAGAGATAATAAACACGCGGTTCCAGTGTTTGGGTCAGGCTCTTGCCAAACCAGTCCATGTCGCGCTCGAAAGTCACTCCAGAATCCACACTGAATATCGGGACGCTGCGGGTAAGTTTCTCAGGGGTGCCGACGGCTTGATTCTCCAGGTTGTAGCGCGTGGAATGCAGCCCGATCTTGGGCGTGATGGTGAGGACTTCGGTCTGCAGCGGCAGAGAAAGCTGGGGATACAGAGTGAAGCGCCTTCCCTGCACCAGAGTCGGATTGCGGAAGTTCACGTGCTCGCCGCTGAACGCGAAATTCATTCCGAGCGGCAGGTCGCTGCGGTTGGCACTGAGCGTCAATTGCGGCAGGCGTCGGTAGGGCTCCGTCACCGGCGGCAGGGACGGATCCTGCAGGGTCTGATAGCTTTGCGCCAGCAGGTTGGCCGACCACCAGGCCCCGCCGTAACTGAGGGTGCCCTGGCGCAGCAGGTTTGTCTGGGCGATCACCGACGAGCCATTGGCCAGGTCGCTGAAGTAGGTTCCGTCGGACGCGCCATTGAGGGCCAGCGATCCGGAAAAGCCATAGCCCAGGTTCTGGCTGTGGGCGATCGAATAGGACGAGCGCCGCTTCTTCTCGATCTTGTCTTCGGGCAGATACTGTCCCTGCATCATGCCCTGGTAATTCGGGTTGAGGTATCGGTACTCGCCGTTCCATAGCGTGCCGCGCTTGGCCATGAAGCGCGGCGCAATCGTCGCATCCATGTTCTGGGCGATGTTCCAGTAGAACGGCTGGGTGTATTCCATGCCGCCGCGACTGGTGGAGCCGAAGGTGGGGGTCAGCACCCCGCTCTTGCGCTCGTGGTTCAGCGAAAAGCTTATCCAGGGTGAATAGAGGATGGGGGTGCCCTTGAAGTACAGGGTGGCGTTGCGCGCCGTACCTTCTTCATCGTCATAATCCAGGCGCAGATCGGTGGTGCGCGCAAACCAGTCGGGATCATGACCGGCGGCGGGCGTACAGGTGGTATAGGTGGCATCGGTGAGCCGGTACTTGCCTTCGCCTTCGAAATCCATGCGCGCGGCGGCCCCATAGCCGGTGGTGAGACTCGATGTCGCGCGCTCTTCGTTGCCGGTCCATAGCGTGGCGGCCGACCCTGTCTTGATGCGTTGGATTGCATAGTCAGGGTGCTCGAAGAAGCCGGTGCTGTCATCCATCTTCATGCGCATCCTGGGCCCGGTGACGCGGTCACCGTCGCGCGAAAGGCGGACATTGCCTTCGGCCTCCATCTCGTCCGCTTCCTGCCAGTAGGTCAGTCGATCACTCTGCAGGATCGAATTGCGCTTGCGCAATTCGACGTTGCCATCGGCAACCACTTCGACATCGTTCTTGCCGGCGATGTGATCGGCGGCGATGAAGGTCGGCAGCAGTTCCCCCGGACGCTTGAGATAGGGCATGACGCCTGCGGCGCGTTTGAGCACGGGTCCAGGCAGTTCTCCTGCGGCGACATGGGCCGAATACAGCGGAGGCAGGGCGGGACGTTCCTCGACCTGCGGCGGTTCTTGCGGCTTCTGGATGGCGACTGGGGCGGGCCCCGGTTGTGCGGCCTGGGATTCAACGGCGGCTGGCTTCGCCAGGATGACTGGCGCGGGCGTCAAAGCCGGCGTCTCGACCGCTTTGACGACAGGGGCCGGCTGTCGGGCGGTAGCAGGGGGGCGGGCGGGCTGCGTGGCAAGCGGTGACACGGCACTGATCGAAGGTGCGCCTTGCTGCGGCGTCAGATCAACGCGCACTGTCGGCGCCGGCGCAATCTGCACCGGCGGGGCGGCAAGCGGCTTCACTACGACGACGGGTTCAACCGCAACAGCCACCGTTGCCGACGGCGGCGTGCCGGCGCCGAGCAGGGCGGGATTGATGCGCAGGGGTGGCAGCGCTTCCGCCACCACCGGGCCTGCGGCCATTGCGAGCAAGGCGAGCAGTAAGCCAGTGCCGAATTGTCCGCGATGCAATTGAGACATGCCGTATCGGTGAGTTGGCGCAGCGGTGACGGAAGAACGCGAACCTACAAAGTCCGCGTACTGCAGGCTGGGAAAGCCTTTGCCGGCCGATGCTAGAATCGCGAATTCTAACACTTCATGCCCGCGGAACGCGCTCTCCGACAAAGCTTTTGCGCCTTTTCGCCGCATCTCGCCCATCCTCGACATGGAACGCCAGAAACAAATCACGACATGGCTGGCCGCCTTGTGGCCGGGGCACAGTTTCACGCTGACGGCTGCCTCGGCTGACGCCAGTTTTCGTCGGTATTTCCGCGCGACGCTGGATGACGGCGTGACGCGGATAATCATGGACGCACCGCCGGCGAACGAGGACTGCCGCCCCTGGCTGCACGTGCAGCAGCTTTTCAAGGCCGCCGGCGCTCATGTTCCCGAGGTCCTGGCGCAGGACCTCGAGCGGGGCTTTCTGCTGCTTTCCGATCTGGGCAATACGACCTACCTGCAGGTGCTGGATGCCGACAATGCCGCGCCGCTTTATGCTGATGCCATCGCGGCGCTGGTGAAGATGCAACTGGCAAGCCGCCCCGGCGCGCTGCCGGAATACGACCGGGTGCTCCTGCGTCGCGAACTTGACCTGTTCCCGGAGTGGTTTCTCGGTCGGCATCACCAGCTGGCGCTGACTGACGCCGAGCGGCAGTCGTTGGATGTCGTGTTCGAGCGCATCCTCGCTGTGAACCTGTCCGAGCCGAAAGTCTTCGTGCACCGTGACTACCATTCGCGCAATTTGATGCGGATCGATGCCGGCGGCAGCAATCCGGGCATCATCGATTTTCAGGATGCCGTCTACGGGCCGATCAGCTACGACATGGCGTCGCTGCTGAAGGATGCCTACATCGAATGGGATGAGGATCTCGCGCTCGACTGGCTGGTGCGCTACTGGGAAATGGCGCGCAAGGCCGGCTTGCCGGTGGCCGCCGACTTCGGCGATTTCTTCCGCGACTACGAATGGATGGGCGTGCAGCGCCATGTCAAGGTGCTGGGCATTTTCGCCCGGCTCTGTCACCGCGACGGCAAGGACGGCTACCTCAAGGATCTGCCGCTGGTCGCGCGCTACCTGCGCAAGGCCTGCGAGCGCTACGGCGAACTGTCTCCGCTTCGCAAATTGCTCGATCGGGTGGAGGACAAGGTTACGGTGCTGGGCTACACGATGGATGCGGGCGACATCGGGAGGCGGCGTGAGTAGTCGCTCTGGTTCGCGCCAGGCGCGGACCCTGACTGGTCACCCCCTCCCACGGGGAGGGGGTCGGGGGGAAGGCCAATGCCTGCTCGCCCAAGGCGAGAATCATTGCCTTCATGAGGCCGCCGCCTCATGAAGGCAATGATTCTCGCGGCGGGTAGAGGTGAACGAATGCGGCCTCTGACCGACCAGATACCGAAGCCCCTGCTGCCCGTCGGAGGCAAGCCGCTGATTGTTTGGCATCTGGAGCGGTTGGCACGGGCCGGGCTGCGCGAAGTAGTTATCAACCATGCGCATCTCGGCGTGCAGATCGAAGCGGCGCTTGGCGACGGCGCGCGCTGGGGCCTTTCGATTCGCTATTCGCCGGAACCCGAAGGTGCGCTGGAAACGGCGGGAGGTATTGCCAACGCCTTGCCGCTGCTGGGGAATGGCGAGCCTTTTCTGGTGGTCAATGGCGACATCCACTGTGACTGGGATGTGGCGCGGGCCGTCAATGCGCTGGAAGAGAAAGATCTTGCGCACCTGGTGCTGGTGCCGAACCCGCCGCACCACGCGCAAGGCGACTTCCTCCTGGTCAATGGTGAGGTTCGCGCCGATATTCAGGCGCCTGCCGGCAATGAACAGGTCTGCACCTTTTCCGGCATAGGCATCTACCGCCCGCAGTTGTTCGCGGAAATTCAGCGCGGCCGGCCGGCAAAGCTTGCGCCGCTCCTGCGTGTCGCGATGGATGCTGGACGCGTGTCTGGAGAATTGCATGTCGGCCGCTGGGTCGATGTCGGCACGCCGCAACGGCTGGCCGAACTGGATGCCGAACTGCGGTCGCTATCCCACGAGGGGATACCGTCCCCGATGCAGGAGGACGGGGACGTATAATCATCCGATGGATACACCGCTTTCTTCCACAGGGAACTCGTTCGCGGCGTGCCGCCAGCGCCGACTTTTATTGATCGAACGCATGCAGCTTAGCGGTGGCGGCGTTGCTCTTGTTCCCACATCGCTCGAGCAGGCGCGCAATCGCGATACGCACTATCCCTACCGGGCTGACAGCTACTTCCAGTACCTGACGGGTTTCACCGAGCCCGAGGCCGTGCTGGTGATTGTCGTCGGGGCCGCGGATGCCTCGCCGCAATCGATTCTGTTTTGTCGCGAAAAGAATCTGGAGCGGGAAATCTGGGACGGCTTTCGCCATGGTCCGGACGGTGCCCGCGAGATGTTCGGGTTCGATGTCGCCCATGCCGTCGGCGATCTGGAGGGCAGGCTGCCCGAATTGCTGGCCGACCAGCCGGCGCTATGGTTTTCGATTGGACATGATGCCGGCTGGGATCAGAAGATTGCCGCTGCGTTGAACAAGGTGCGCGCCGAGAGCCGGACCGGCAAGCATGCACCCGCCGTGATCCGCGACGTGCGCGCCGAACTCGATGCCATGCGCCTGGTGAAGGATGCCACCGAGCTCGTCACGATGCGTCGCGTCGCGGACATTTCGACCACTGCCCACATTCGCGCCATGCGCTTCGTTGCGCCGGGCCGTTTCGAGTACGAAGTCGAGGCCGAACTGCTGCACGAGTTTCGTCGACAGGGTTGTGAATATCCCGCCTATACCTCGATTGTCGCCGGCGGGGCGAATGCCTGCGTGTTGCATTACGTCGGCAACGACCAGGTCCTGCGTGACGGCGACCTGCTCTTGATCGACGCCGGCGGCGAACTCGGCGGCTATGCCTCCGACATCACGCGCTGCTTTCCGGTAAATGGCCGCTTCAGCGGACCGCAGGCCGACGTCTACGGCATGGTCCTCGACGCGCAGGCCGCGGCGATCGCCGCGGTGCGTCCCGGCGCCACCTTCGCCGATCCGCACGATGCGGCGCTGAAAGTCCTGGCCCAGGGCATGATCGACTTGAAGCTGTTGTCCGGATCGCTGGATGGGGTGATCGAATCGGAAAGCTACAAGCGTTTCTTCATGCACCGTACCAGCCACTGGCTGGGCAAGGATGTTCATGATGCCGGCGAATACAAGGCGGGCGAGCACTGGGCGCCGCTGGTACCGGGCATGGTGTTGACCATCGAGCCCGGCTGCTACATCCGGCCGGCGGACGACGTACCCAAAGCCTTCTGGAATGTCGGTGTGCGCATCGAAGACGACGCGGTGGTCACGGCCAACGGTTGCGAGATCATTACCGCCGCTGCACCGAAGAAGATCGCTGACATCGAAGCGCTGATGCGGGATGGCCGTGGCGGCTGAAGCCAGCCAGGCTGTCGCGATAGTCGGCGGCGGGCCGGCTGGGATGGCGCTGGCTCTGGCGCTGAAACTTCGCGGCGTCACTGCAGAAATATTCGAAGCGCGCGAACGTGCGGCGGTGGGCCGCGATCCCCGCGTGCTGGCCTTGTCCGATGGCGCGCGGCAGATTCTCGAGTGGCTCGGGGTCTGGCCGGAACTTTCCGCAACGCCGATCGAAGCCATCCACATCTCGCAGCGCGGCGGCTTTGGCCGCACCTTGTTGCGAGCGACTGAACTCGACCTGAAGACGCTCGGCTGGGTACTGTCGGCCAGCGATCTCATCGCCGCGCTCGACGCTGCCGTGAGTGCTGCCGGCATCGTCTATCGCGACAACACGAAAGTCGGCGCTGGTGACACGGCGACGTTTCCGCTTACCGCCTATGCCGAGGGCGCTGTCGAGGTAGGTGCCGGCGAGATGCGCGACTATGGGCAGCATGCCGTGCTGTGCAGCGTGAGCGTTGCGGCGCCGCATCACAATGTCGCCTGGGAGCGTTTCACCAGCGATGGTCCGGTCGCATTGCTGCCGCTCGGCGACCAGTACGCCGTGGTGCTGACCTGCGCGGACGAAACCGTTGCCGACGTCAAGTCGCTCGACGAAGCGGCATTCCTCGCCCTCTTGCAGCAGCGTTTCGGCACGCGCCACCGTTTCACCGCCGCGAGTCCGCGTACGGCCTATCCGCTCGGACTGCGCTATCGCCGGGATCCGGTGGGCGAACGTCAGGTCTGGCTCGGCAACGCGGCGCAAACCCTACACCCGGTTGCTGGGCAGGGTTTCAATCTGGCCTTGCGCGATATCTGGGAACTGGCGCAGGCCTTGGGGGTCGCGTCGGATCCGGGCGCGCCTGAGGTGCTGGCCGCCTATGCGCGCGGCCGCCAGGCCGACCGGCGCGGGGCCATCGCCTTCACGGATCTGCTGATCGACGGTTTTGCTTCGGGCTTCGCACCGTTGAAGCATGCGCGCGGCGCCGGCTTGCTGGCTCTGGACCTGTTGCCGCCGCTGCGAGCCTTTGTGGCGAAGCGGATGATCTATGGCGCCCGTGCCTGGCCCTGAGTTTGAGCCGGCAATAAACAGCCTCGATTACCGCCGCCGCGCTTTGCGCTAAAATCGCGCCCTCCCCGATCGCATCTTCTTTCCGACATGGACTTTCTCGGCTTTCAGTTGCGCAACAACCTGTTTGTCGCGCCCATGGCCGGGGTCACGGATCGTCCTTTCCGCCAGCTGTGCAAAAAGCTCGGCGCCGGGCTTGCGGTGTCTGAAATGGTCACCTCCAACTCGCTGCTGTATGGCAGCGCGAAGACGCGCCGCCGCGCGGACCACGAAGGCGAGGTCGATCCGATTTCGGTGCAGATCGCCGGCGCCGATCCGGCGATGATGGCGCAGGCGGCGCGGTACAACGCCGACAACGGCGCACAGATCATCGACATCAACATGGGTTGCCCGGCCAAGAAGATCTGCAACGTCATGGCCGGCTCGGCCCTGATGCAGAACGAGCCGCTGGTGGCGAAAATTCTCGAAGCGGTGGTGGCGGCCGTGCCTGATACTCCGGTGACGCTCAAGTTTCGCACCGGCTGGAACAGCCAGAATCGCAACGCACCGCGCATCGCCCGCATCGCCGAGGAATCAGGCATTCGTGCGATCGCGATTCATGGCCGCACGCGTGCCGACCAATACATGGGCTGCGCCGAATACGACACCATTGCCCTGGTCAAGTCGCAGGTGAAAATTCCGGTGATCGCCAACGGCGACATCAACACGCCGCAGAAGGCCCGTTTCGTGCTCGACTACACCGGCGCCGACGGCGTCATGATCGGTCGTGCGGCGCAGGGGCGGCCCTGGCTGTTCCGCGAGATCGAACATTTTCTGGCGACGGGCGAAGAACTGCCGTCGCCGCGGGTGGAAGAAATCCACGCCATTCTGCGCGGTCATCTGGCCGATCTGTATGCGTTCTATGGCGAGCTGACCGGCGTGCGCATCGCGCGCAAGCACATCAGCTGGTACACCAAAGGGTTGATTGGCGCCGCGCATTTCAGGCATGCCATGAACCAGTTGCAGAGCGTGCAGGAACAGCTCGCCGCCACCGACGAATTCTTCCTTGGCTACGCCGCCGCGAATGAGCGCTTGCACTATGAAGATCGTGTTCTGGAAATGAGGGCCGCATGAGCAGCGAAATCAACGACTGCGTCCGGCGCAGTCTCAACCGGTACTTCCGCGATCTCGACGGCCAGGCGCCGCATGCCGTCTACGGCATGGTGTTGAAATGCGTGGAACGGCCGATGCTGGAAGTGGTGATGAAACAAGCGGACGGCAACCAGACGGTCGCCGCCGACATGCTGGGTATCAGTCGCGGCACCTTGCGCCGCATGCTGGTCGAACACGAACTGTTATAACTATCTAGAGGTTTCCATGAAGGTCACACAGGCGCTCCTTAGCGTTTCCGACAAGCGCGGCGCGGTGGATTTTGCCCGCGGTCTCGCCCAGCTCGGCATCAAGCTTCTCTCTACCGGCGGCACCGCCAAGCTGCTGCGCGATGCCGGACTCGACGTTACCGACGTCTCCGATTACACCGGCTTTCCCGAGATGCTCGACGGTCGCGTCAAGACCCTGCATCCGAAGGTACATGGCGGCATTCTCGGCCGCCGCGATCTGCCGGAGCATCTGGCGGTCATGGCAGAGCACGGCATACCGGCCATCGACCTGGTGGTGGTGAATCTGTATCCCTTCCGCGAGACGGTGGCCAAGCCCGGCTGCACGCTCGACGATGCGATCGAGAACATCGACATCGGCGGTCCGACCATGGTCCGCGCCGCGGCGAAGAATCACGGCAACGAACAAGGCGGCGTCGGCGTGGTGACCGACCCCGAGGACTACGCGCCGGTGCTCGAAGAGCTGAAGTCCGGCGGCGCACTTTCCTACAAGACGCGATTCGCGCTGGCCAAGAAGGCCTTCACCCATACCGCGCGCTACGACTCGGCGATTTCCAACTGGCTGACATCGCTGGACGCCGACAACAAGCCGGGGCGCTTCCCGGATTGCCTGCAGCTCGCCTTCGACAAGGCGGACACCATGCGCTACGGCGAGAATCCGCACCAACAGGCGGCGTTCTATCGCGAGACCACGACCGTGCCGGGCAGCATCGCCAGCTATCAGCAATTGCAGGGCAAGGAACCCAGCTACAACAACATCGGCGACGCCGACGCCGCCTGGGAATGCGTCAAGGCCTTCGAGTTCGAGCTTGCCTGCGTCATCGTCAAGCATGCCAACCCCTGCGGCGTGGCGATCGCGGGCTCGGCCCTGGAGGCCTATCGCAAGGCCTTCAAGACCGATCCGACCTCGGCCTTCGGCGGCATCATCTCCTTCAACTGCGCCATCGACAAGGCGACGGCCGAAGCCGTGGCCGGACAGTTTGCCGAAGTCATCATCGCCCCGGAGATCACCGCCGAGGCGCGCGCCGTATTCGCCGCCAAGCAGAATCTGCGCGTATTGATCGTGCCGATGGGGCGCGCCAGCGGCGTGCTCGATTTCAAGCGCGTGGGTGGCGGCCTGCTGGTGCAAAGCGCCGACGAGGCGCGCATCACGCCGGCAGACATCAAGGTGGTGACCAAGCGCGCGCCGACCGCGACCGAAATGAGCGATCTCCTGTTCGCTTGGCGCGTCGCCAAGTACGTCAAGTCGAATGCCATCGTGTACTGCAAGGACGCGATGACCGTCGGCGTCGGCGCCGGCCAGATGAGCCGCGTCGATTCCGCGCGCATCGCGGCGATCAAGGCCGAGAACAACGGCCTGACGGTGGCCGGCTCGGTGGTCGCCTCGGACGCTTTCTTCCCCTTCCGCGACGGACTCGATGTGCTGGCCAAGGCCGGGGCGACGGCTGTGATCCAGCCCGGCGGCTCGGTCCGCGACGCAGAAGTAATCGCCGCCGCCGACGAGCAGAACCTGGCGATGGTGTTCACCGGTTTCCGTCACTTCAGACATTGATGCCATGCGGATTCTTGTAGTCGGTTCCGGCGGCCGAGAGCACGCATTGGCGTGGCGCCTCGCTCAGGCTCCGGGAATGCAGAAGGTCTATGTCGCGCCCGGCAATGCCGGCACGGCACGCGAGCATGAGCTGGAGAATCTCCCGCTCAGCGACATCAACGAACTTGCCGACTACGCCCAGCGCGAGAAGGTCCATGCCACCGTGGTCGGGCCCGAGGCGCCGCTGGCGGCCGGCATCGTCGATATCTTCCGCGCCCGCAACCTGCGCATTTTCGGGCCGACCAAGGCCGCGGCGCAGCTTGAAAGCTCCAAGGATTTCGCCAAGCGTTTCATGACGCGGCACAACATCCCGACGGCGAAGTTCGAGA